>DJXA01000130.1:6025-8212 GCA_002449555.1 Atopobiaceae bacterium UBA7016
GGGGGTTCCGAACCCTTGTTGCACGTCATGGAATACTGCCCGCGCGGTGATAGAGGTAATGTCAGCTTCTACTTTCCCTTGCGTAGGCCCGGGGCCTAGCAGACAGCTAAGGGAGTTCAGTCGTACAGTGCCTTCATCACGGACTTATATGCGTAATAGTGTCATAGAATACATTTTTACGCGCATAAAAATGCGATACCAGGACACGGGGCATCTCCTTGACGCAAAGGATATGCTCTACGTGTTTGACGAGGTCCAGGTATCCAACCGAGCTCTGACGGCGCTTAAGTACTTCCAAGAGTCCGGCTTTCCCAATCCCGTTATCGCCGCAGGCAGTCTTCTAGGCGTTGCGGTTAACCAAAAGGACTACTCGCTGCCTGTGGGTAAAGTCAACACCATGGTGCTTCACCCCATGACCTTCGACGAGTTCTTGGTGGCGACGGGCAATGCCCTCATGCTTGAGGGCATACGCGAGGCCTATGCCGAAAGGAGCGCATACCAGCTTCACGACCAGGCGATGGACCTTTACCGTGCCTACCTGCTCGTCGGAGGCATGCCCGAGGCTGTGGCGGCCTATGCTGAGACTGGCGATGTCCGCGATGCAGCGCGCGTGCATCGCGACATCCTCAACCTCTACCTCGCGGACATGGCAAAGTACGCGCCGAGTCCCACCGATGTCGCGCGGGCCCGTGACGTATGGAATAGCGTGCCCGGCCAGCTGGCCAAGGAAAACCATAAGTTCCAGTACAGGCAGGTGCGCAGCGGCGGAAGGTCGAGCCAATATGAGGGTGCCCTGTCGTGGCTGCTCTCAGCAGGCCTCATTGACAAGTGTGTGCGCGTGTCATCAGGCCAGGTGCCTTTGCGCCTGCAGGAAGACGCGGGTTCGTTCAAGGTCTACACGAACGACGTCGGCCTCCTTTCAACAATGTCGGGCGTGCCCACGGCGGCCCTCTTCGACGAGCGGGGCCGGTCGCTGCTCGATGCGGGAGGCCTTACCGAGAACTATGTGGTGCAACAAATGGTTGCACGTGGCATCGTGCCTCGCTATTGGACGAGCGGCAACCGCGCGGAGGTTGACCTCGTCGTGGAGGACGGCTCCGCTAGGGCGGTACCCGTCGAAATCAAGTCCACCGAGAACGTTCGCTCGAGGAGTCTGGGGGTCTATCGCGATAAGTACCACCCTGACCGTGTGGTGAGAGTCTCGGCGCGCAACTTTGGTGCGGGGGAGATTGAGAGCATCCCCCTCTACGCTGTTGGGTGCTTGGCTGATGAGCTGGCGAAGGGACAGGAAGAGGGCGGGCTTCTCACGTTGCCTTGAGGTGTTGGTGGCGGACGGCTCCTGACGCGAATGAGGCGTCTAGGGCGCGCGAGATGTCGCAAGCGTGGCGGAGGTGCCACGGATGCGACGCTGGAAAGGCCGAAAGTGTCGCAGGCGTGGCAGGGGTGGCACGGATGCGACGCCGGGGAGGCCGTGGTTGTCGCAAATGTGGCAAGGGCGGCACGGATGCGACGCCTGCGGCGCGGAAACCGTCGCAAGTGCGGCAAGGGCGCCACGAATGCGACACCAACAGCCGGCAGTAAATCCTTCCCCAAAAAAGAGTAGGCACCTCACCTAACAAACCGGCACGCGAAGCGGGGGTCACGGCGGGCGCGGCGGGTTGCTATTGGCGCTTTGAACGTACGGCGAACACGCCTAGAATAAAGCCGTGTTTGATATAGCACTAGTAGCAATCTGGAGGTAATCCGCATGAATCGCAGATCATGAGCGTGCTCGCTGCTCGCGTCCAAGGCTCTGGTTGCCGCTCTGTGCGCGGTGGTCGGCCTTGCGGCTTTGGGATGAGTGCCGTTGCGGAGCAGGCTGACGCGGAGGCCGTGGGGGCTGTCGAAGCTGCCGAGGCGGCCCAGGTCGCGCAGGCGAAAGCACCCGAGGAGCCAGAGCTTTCCGAGGACGGAGAGGCAGCGCCGCTTGACGAGCCCGAGCTCCAGGCCCAGAACGAGGTGATTGGCCTCTTCTCCTGCGATATCAACCCATGGGAGGTTCCAGACCAGTGGTATACGGGAAAACCCATCAAACCTGCCATGACCGTTACCTACAACGGGATCAAGCTCAAGCAGGGCGTGGATTATGACATCGAGTTCGAAGACAACGTTGAAGCGGGCTTCGCCACCTACCGCGTCATAGGCAAG
>DJXA01000003.1:0-4693 GCA_002449555.1 Atopobiaceae bacterium UBA7016
TCAAGGCGTGTGGAGAAGTTGACCTCAAAAGTCAAGCCGCCCTCGTCTATGAGGTGCGCGCCAGGGGCCAGCTCCGCCCCCTCAACCATACGCGGCTTGCCCTTTGCCACCTGCTGCGCGGCCTCGTCGGCATACTGCGAGCCGCCGCGAGCGCGCAGGCGCGTCCGCAGAAAGACGTTGCGCACGTCCACACCCAGCACGCGCGGGGCAATGGCGAGCACGTCAAGCAGACGCTTGCGCGCGAGCTCCTCGTCCACTCCCTTGGGCGGCGCGTACTCGTACATCTGAAGCCACGTGCGCGGTTTCTCGCGGGCCGTCACGAGCGACTCCTCGAAGAGGTCGATGGTCACAGCGTAGTCGGGAAGATCCGCATCGTAGATGCGGTAGCAGCTCACGTCCTCACGGCGGGCCCACTTGGCGCGCTGCTTGGCCACCTTCTGAAGGCGTGCGGCAAACTGGTCGCTCGCGGGCACGTATACGGGGATGTCCGCCTCCCCTACGTGCACCGTATGGCGCGTTAGTGCCTCAGTCGGCCGGTAGAGGCGCATGGCGGCATCATCGCGGCCCACCAGCACGTCTACCGCGTCGGAAGGATCGCGGCCCAGTGCGGCGTCGATGAGTGTATCCTTGGCCAGCGCGACCACGGGCACGCCATATGAGGCGGAAAGCAGCCGCGCTGCGTCGGAGAGCGACTGCGCCTGCAGCGCCAGCTCGTCTTGGCCGAGCCACGAGAGGTCCACTACGGCAAGGTCCGCCGTCTCGGGCTCCTTAGCCCAACGAAGCGGCACGTCAACGCCCGCAGCGTGAAGCAGCTGCCGCGTGGCCCCGTCGGCCCCACGGCGCGGCTCAAAGGCAACAACCTCAAAGCCCTTGCCGCCCTCGGTGCCAGCAGCCGCGCGTGCCCGCGCATCTTCGAGAAGCTCCTCCCACACCCGCACGTCATGGCCGGCCCAGCCCTCAAAGCCCCAGCGGTGCCGCGAGAGCCCTGGCGCACGGTCGAGCGCCATGCCCGCAGCCTCGGCCAACACCGTGCCGGCGCCCGAATAGACGGCCAGCAGCCGCGGAACAGCGCCACAATCGCGCTCCGCCTTGCAGATGCCCTCCCAGTCGCCGAGTGCCAGAAGCGCGGCGGCATAGTCGGGACGCAAGGGCGCTATGGGAGCACGCCGGCCCGGAAGCGACTCGTAGCCGCGGCGGAAAAGCGGCTCGCCCGAGAGCTCGATACCCACCATCGCGCGATCGCGCGAGACGCGCACGGCAACCGTCACGTCAGGATTGCGCACGTCCACCTGCGGACGGGCACCGCGGCGTGCGAGCAGCGTGTCAACGATGGCGTCCTTGGCCCTCAGGGCCACAAACTGCGTGTTTCTCAGCGCGGTATTGGTTCCGTGGGCATCCACGGAAAGGGTTGAGCCCACCCCCAGCTGATCTTCCCATGCAATGCTACGAAGGCCCTCGTAGAGCGCATCCGACGAGGACGCATCCACGCGCCCCAGCACGAGCATCACCCGCGAGGCAAGCCGAGACCACAGACACACGCGGTAGGCATCCCTGACCTCGCCCGCAAAGCTCACCTGGCCCTTGAGCGGCCGCACCTGTGCACAGCCCAACCGTGCCAGCTCGTCCGCCAACAGATGCTCGAACCCCTTGGGGCACGTCGCAAAAAACTCCATGTCGGGACACCTTTCGCCCGTAAACCAGCTAACTTATCTATTATCCCAAAACGAGAGCGACAATGCCCCGCGATTGGCGCCCGCGTCTGTCCCATTTGTATGGGTGGGGACTATGCCAAGAGTTGGCGCAGGTAGCGGCCGGGACCGGCGTTGTCGCACGTATCGCAGACGTGATCCGCCGCGGCCTTGACATCGGGGCCCGCGTTGCCCACGGCCACACCGTCTCCGGCGGCCGCCAGCATCGGGACGTCATTCGCCGAGTCTCCAAACGCCACGGCGCACGCGGGGTCACACCCCAAGTCCTCGCAGATCCAACGCAGGGCACTTCCCTTGGACGTCCCCGCGGCCATGAACTCGAAGTTGCGCGGATGCGACGTGGTCACACCAATCTCGGGAAAACGCGCCAAGGCCTTCGCCGCCGCGTCACGCGAGGCCTCGTCGCCCCAATAGAGCGTCACCTTCTCCGCCCCGTCGTAGCCCACCAGCCGCTCGGGCATGGGCACATCGCTCGGCTCGCGCAGCGAGCGAATGGTGGTGAGGTTGGCCTCGTCAATCCCAAAAGTGTCCATGGCATCGTAGCGGGCGCGCTCGGCCAGCACATGCCCTGGCACAAACACGTCGAAGGTCACGTTCAGGTCACGAACCTGCTCGTAGACGGCCACGACAACCTCGATGGACATGACGGAGCGATGCAGCACCTCGCGGCTGCGCGCGTCAATCACCACGCCACCGTTTGAACCCACGGCATAGCGAGTAGCCGGATGCTGCATGAGCACCTCCGGCACGCCCGCGACCGGCCTTCCAGTGCACGGCACGAACGTGATGCCGCGCTCAGCCAAGAGGTCAAGCACGGCAAGGTTCTCCGCAGGAAGAGACTTGTCCCGCGCAAGAAACGAGTCGTCTAGGTCCGTCAGGACCACACGTATGTCAGCAGTAGCCACCACCGCGGCCAGCCTATGAGCGCTCGGCCAGCGGCTCGTAGCTCTGGCTCTTCATCACGGCGTTGTAGGCAGGCCTGATGATGCGCGCCGGGCCGTAGAGCTCCTCCATGCGGTGCGCCGCCCAACCAGCCATACGGGCAATGGCGAAGATGGGCGTGAACAGCTCTTTGGGAATGCCCAGCATCTGGTACACGAAGCCCGTGTACATGTCGATGTTGGTGGAGATGGGCTTGGTAATGCCGCGCACGTCGCGCATGACCTGCGGGCCCAGACGCTCGACGCGCTTGATGAGCTCGAGCTTCTCTGCCTGGCCCTTCTCCGCAGCCAGCGAGGCGGCATAGCTCTTGACGATTTCGGCACGCGGATCGGTCACGGTGTAGACGGCGTGACCCAGACCGTAGATGAGGCCGGTCCGGTCAAATGCCTCACGCTGCAGGATCTTGGTGAGGTACGTGGCAACCTCGTCGTCGCTTTCCCAGTCAGAGACATGCGCCGCAACGTCCTCGATCATCTCGCCAGCCTTATAGTTGGCACCGCCGTGCTTGGGCCCCTTCAGCGAGCCCAGCGCCGCGGCGTAAGCCGAATACGCATCCGTGCCCGAAGAGGAAAGCACGCGCGTCGTAAACGTCGAGTTGTTGCCACCGCCATGCTCGGCGTGCAGCATCAGCATGACGTCGAGGAGCAGCGCCTCCTCGCGCGTGAAGCCCTCGTCGCCACGCAGCACGTCGAGGATGCTCTCGGCGATGGAGTAGTCCGTGCGTGCCGGCGGAATGCGCAGCTTCTGGTCATAGCGCTCGGAGTTCTCTGCCGCATAGGCGATGGAGGCCACGCGCGGCCAGCGGCCCAAAAGCGAAAGCGCCACGTCAACCTCGTGAATGGGCTTAGTGTCGTCGGGCGTCGGGTCGAAGGCGTACAGCAAAAGCGTTGCGCGCTGCAGCACGTTCATGATGGAAGGGCGATACGCCATGCGCGGGAAGATGGCCAGGTAGCCCTCGGGAAGCTCGCGGCGCGATCCGACGCGCGCACAGAAGTCGTCAAGCTGCTCCTTGTTGGGAAGCGAGCCCGCGATGAGCAGATAGGCAACCTCCTCATAGCCGAAGCGGCCCTCTGCCTGGGCGCCGGCAACAAGGTCGGCCATGTCGTAGCCACGCAGGATGAGGTGGCCCTCGTCGGGCACCACCTTGCCGTTAATCTTGTTATAGCCGTGCACGCTCGAGACCGTGGTAAGGCCCACGAGGACACCCGAGCCGTCGGCGTTGCGCAGGCCACGCTTCACGTCGTACAGCTCGTACAGCTCGGTGGGGACATGGTCTGCGTGGTTCATGCCGTCATAGAGCTGCTGGGCATCGCTATCTATGCCCATGCCCACCGAAGGCATGGGATAGGCGTCCATGACGCGCATGAGGGCTGACGTTTCCTTGGCAGAAAGCAGCTTGCGGAAACGCTTGGGGAGGGCCGACTCTGACATTTTGCCTCCTTGGAAATGCGCTAGAGGCGGTACATGTACCGGAAGACCTCTTCGCGCTGCATCGTTATCTGCACGCCCAGCTCGTGCGACAGCTCGTCAAGCTGCGCCTGGAGCACGGAAAACTCCACCTTGGCCGTCTCGAGGTCAACGAGCATCGTCATGGTGAAGATGCCCTGAAGGATGGTCTGGGAGATGTCGAGGATGTTGACCTCGTACTGAGCCAGAATGCCCGCCACTGCGGCAACGATGCCCGAACGGTCTGATCCCAGCACCGTAATGATGGCTCGATTCGTTGTCTGGTCAAGCGGCGTGGGCATAGCAATCTCCAATCAGATGTGGGCGTGTCTGCCCATTCTAGCGAAGAGCACGTGACGCGTCCTGAGGTACCACGTACTTGAACGCGATTAGAAACGTGCAAGCCGCCAAAACGTGGCGACGTTCACGCAATGCCTACAGTTGTGCTGGTGGCGCTAGTTGTTCTCGGCAGTAAACGAGGGGTCTTGCGCCTCAAAAAGCGCAACCACATCCTCGACCGGCATGTCAAGCGCAACCGACAGCTCTGCGAGGGAGCGCTCGCGCGCCTGCTTGAGGATGCGCTCGTAGGCCACGGG
>DJXA01000003.1:4834-9288 GCA_002449555.1 Atopobiaceae bacterium UBA7016
GCCACCGTGTCGCGGCAGGTGCCGTTCTTGATCTCTCCGCGGTAGAACTCTTCCTCAAGCGCCCCGCCACGGCCCTGGTACTCAATGATGTCCAGGTCAGCGTAGTCGTTGATGAGGGCTTGAGCCTCCTCTTGGCTCACGACCGGACGCAGGCGGCCTTCGCTGGCCACCGGAAAGCTGATGCGGATGGGATGACGCACACCGACCGGCATCAGCATGTACGTTTGCTGCGGAGAATCCACCACCTCGTCAATACGGCAGACGCCCTGACCCGGATGAACGATGTACTCTCCTACCTCATACATAATGCGCCCCTTTCGTGACACCTTCATTATTCTATCACGAAAAGGGGCGTTTTTGGTACTTTCATCGATTGCCAGTTGCACAAAGAATGCATCCGGCGTAGAGTCATTCATTTTCTTGTACGCCACTATGCCTTACGAGCGCCCTTTGCCTTGCCTGTGCGGCGATCGGCGCCCCAGAAGACGCAGGACATCATCCCGGGACCCACGTGGCAGCCGATGGTGGGGCCGATGTTTGACGTCATGATACGCACCGACGGGTCGGCCTTGCGCAGCATCTCGGCATAGCGCTCGAGGTCCTCTGGGCAGTCGGCGTTGCCGATTGCGACGACAGGGCCGTACTGGCCGCTGTCGTGGTTCTCTTCGTAGAACTTCACCAGGCGCTTGATGCCCTTGTTGCGGCCGCGACTCACACCTACGATCTTGAGGGTACCATCAAGGTTGAAGCTGAGCATGGGCTTGGCGTCAAGTGCGCTCGCCACCGCCGCGACGCCCTTGGGAATGCGGCCGCCGCGCTGCAGCGTGTCCAGGCTGTCCACCATGAAAAGCGTCTGGACGTGGTAGCGCGCCTCAAGGGCCCACTCGTAGACCTCTTTAGCCGTCGCGCCGTTGTCACGCATGCGGGCAGCCTGCTCAACCAAAAGGTACTGTGCCGTGGAAGTGACGGTGCAGTCGACGATGTAAATGGGCAGGTCGTCCTTGCCCAGTTCCTCCTTGAGGCGATCGAGCGCCGTACAGGCACCGTTGTAGCCGCCGGAGAGGCCGCTGGTAATGCAGAAGAGCACGCTGGGAAGCCCCGTCTCAAGCGCAGCGCGGAAGGCGTCCTCAAACACCAGCTGCGACGGCTGCGACGTCATGGGGGCGGCACCGTCCCTGATGGCCTGATAGAACTCGTGCGCACTGCGCGACTGGAACTGGTCGTCCGTGCCGTGGAAGCCGCCGTCAGCCTTGCCCGCCTCGGTATACGTGAACGGCAGGATGGTGACGCCCATGCGGGTGGAATCCTCAAGAGAGAAATCGCAGGTGGAGTCGGACAGCAGGTTGAACAGCGCCGCCATAAGTACCTCCCAGTAAGCAGACAAAGCCTCGAGATGAACACTGTTAGTATGATGTTACATTGTACGCGACAACGTGAACGTGCGTGGCTAAGGGGCGGCTATGAGCAGTTTTGACGATAATCCCTACAAACGTGAACCACATAAAGAACGTAACCAGATTCGGCGTCTGCGCATGTCTTTTATGGGAGAAGTGCAAGGTGTTGGGTTTCGCTGGACTGCACAGGCCGAGGCGCGCGGCGTTGGAGCCACGGGCTGGGTGAAAAACGAGGCCGACGGCACCGTCAGCATGGAGCTTCAGGGAACCGACGATCAGATTGCCCAGTTCTTTGGCCGCTTTACCCGTGCCTACGCACGCTACCCCATCGACTATGTCATCGCCGAGAAGAACGACATTCCCGTCGTCGAGGGCGAGCGCGACTTCGCCGTGCGCTTCGGCTCCCGCTGATGCGTTCTCGTTATGCTGGAGACGAGCTCAGAGGCTGATTGAGGAGTAGCGACGTGAGTCTTTTGAAAGAAGCTCAGATCTTCTGGCAGGATTTCGGCGGGATCGATGCCGACACGCATGCGTCGAGCATCGCCTACTACACGTTCCTCTCGCTCGTCCCTCTGCTGGTGCTCTGCATCTCGCTTACCTCCATGACGGGAGTCAGCGTGCAGGGCATCTTCGACCTTCTCGCGCCCTTCATTCCCGACGCGCTCGGCGACCTCGCACATGCCTTGGCAACAGACGCATATGAGCGGTCGGGCATGGCTTTCTCGCTCTCCACGCTGTCGCTCATCTGGTCTGCGTCCCGGGGAACGAAGGCCCTGCGCACGGGCCTCAACGCCGCATACGCCGAGGAGGAGACGAGAGGCCCCGCGGCCGTTGCCGTCATCTCGGTGGTGGCCGTGGTGGCGCTGGGAACGATGATTGCGGCAACGATGTGGCTCGTCTTTGAGAACAGGGTTCTGTATGCCCTCTCGCAGCTCCTTTCCAACCTGCAGCTGGATGACGAGTTCATGGGGCTCACGAGTCTCGGCGCGCTCCTGGCTGCAGGCGTGCTCATCCTCGCCCTGTGCTATACGTATCTGCCTGCGGGGAACCGACGGATGCGCCAACAGCTGCCTGGCACTGTGTTTGCGCTCGTAGGCTGCGGCATTCTGTCCTACGCGTTTCGCGCATACGTGAACAATGTGGCCACCTACACCGTGCTCTACGGCAGCCTGGCCACCGTCGCGTTGCTCCTGCTGTGGATGTACGCCGTGTTCTTCATCCTGCTTGCAGGCGGCTACATCAACCGCCGGCTGAGAGAGCTGAAGGAGAAGGACACGCACAGCTGATAGGACGCGTCTCACACCAGCGCCCCGTACCAGCCCCGCACCCGCGAATGCTGACAAAGACAGGCCCTTCTGTGTCAACATTCGCTGAGAGGGGGCCACGCAAAAAAGAAAAGACGCCCCGGTCGGAGCGTCTTCGGAATTCAAATGGTGGCTGGGGAGGGAGTCGAACCCCCGACACAGGGATTTTCAGTCCCCTGCTCTACCAACTGAGCTACCCAGCCGTGCGTGTCAGCGAGTAGTTACTATAGCAGACTCTCCCCTCACGTCAAACACCAATTTGCGATTTGTGAAGGAAGGCCACAGGTGGCCCAGAGGGGCTAGAAGGCGCCACCTCCACCGCCGCCGCCAAAGCCGCCACCACCGCCGCCGGAGAAGCCGCCACCGCCGCCCCCACCGCTGCTGTCGGACGACGCCGCAAGCTTGGCGGCGCTGACGGAGTGCGCCGACTCGGCCGCCTGCGTGAACGAGCGCATGGGCACCGACGGCCCGTGCATGTAGTACCAGCCGTAGGTCGAAGCGAGAGAGCTATCGTTCAGCAGCTCGGGCATTGCCATGCGCAGCTGCTTGATGACCTCGTCCGCAACGCCCAGCACTACAGCCATGACCAGCAGACGGTTCCACAGCACCACGTCCTGGGGAATGGCCTCCTCGAGCCGCGTGAAGTCCTTGAGCCAGCGCTTGAGGGCCTCGAGCTTGGCAGTGATCTCCAACGCCTCCTGCGAACGCTTCTCAAACCGTGAGCCAACGATGACGACGCCGATACCCATCAAGACCGCAACGAACGGAAGGGAGAAGATCAGCACTGGGGAGGCGCCCATGAACGCGAAGCCGAAGAATGCCGCCACGCCGGCCAAGATGTCAACGATGCCCGCAAGGATGAGTGGCACTCCGCTCGTATTGTGGTCGTCAGTGAAGAAACCTCGCGACTCGCACTCAGACTCAACCGCGCCTTCCCAGGACTTACGGTAGCTGTCATACGACTCGGGATAGCTCCTAGCAACCTTCTCCAGGCTCTGGAAGTACAGCGTGTCGCGCGTGCCCGTAATCTTGGAGGCCAAGGGCGTCAGCTGCTGGAACAGGAAATGCATGGTCCGGTAGTCAATGCGCGCAGTGTTCGGGGACACGGTGTTGGCGGGCCACTTCAGCGGCGTCAGGCAGTAGTCCTCACGCGTCTTGGTGCCAAAGAGCTTCTTCTCCTGGAACTTCACCAGCTCGAGCTTGGCATAGCCCTGATCGGTCAGGCGCATCAGCGACGCCGTCAGGCCCTCGTTGGTCGCGTTTCCGCCATTGAGCAGCGCACCGAGCACGGCCGGATGGTCGTCAGAAGGCACATCGCGGAAGTACTTGTCGTCAAACTGCGCCTTATGAAGCTGCTTGTAGCGCCTGCGAGCGATGAAGGCAAAGATGACGGAGGCAAACGGAACGCCCGTCGCGACAACCGTCATACCCCCAATCGTCATGCGTGCGATGCGGCGCTTGGCGTTCGCCTCGTCCGCCCACTGCTGTTCCTCGTTCATGATGTAGTCGAGCTGGGAATAGCCAACCGACTGCACCTCAGAGAGCCACTCAGCCGGGAAGGTGATGCGCGCCTCGGCAAACTCGCTGCTGCCAACGCCGGGCACCTGGTAGACGACGTCGCCGTTGGAGAAGCTCACCGTCGCGTCAAGGGGACCGTGTCCCCACGCGCGAACGTTGTCCCCACCCAGCGCCTCCTCGCCACTTGGCACCGGCAGATGAATGACGCAGTTTACGTTCTCAGACTCCACGTCCCAGC
>DJXA01000084.1:0-34516 GCA_002449555.1 Atopobiaceae bacterium UBA7016
AGCATTTCGTCAACCGTCAGTCTCTACGTTTTCCCACAAGTCCCAAAACGTCGAGTTCTTACGTGCCGCGTCAAGCTGCTCGTCAGTCAAAATGGCGTCCCACCAACCGCGAACAACGCCCGAATCGTTTCCCAGCCAATAGGAAACGCCCAGGTTAACGCGGCCCTGCTCGTCCACGAAGAACGTGGGAACCACCCGATACGCATAGTCGCCGCGGCCCATGAGCGCGTCAATCCACGCCTGACGGCCAATGACAGAAACCGAGAAGCACTCGTCCTCCGTCACCCATCCGTCGCCATTCGCGTCGGTTCCGGCGTTGGCCACGAGCGTGTCCACGAAATGCGAAGCGATGGTCTCGTCCATCCTCAACACGTCGTCAAAGGCGTACACCTCGCCGGTCTTCAAGTTGGCATTCACGCAACGAAGCCGCAGGTACTCGCCCATAAACGACCCGATGCAGAACGAGTCGGAAAACGACACGCTGATGAAGTCGTCGCTGTTGTACGTAACGGCCCAAGTCACGTCATTCGAGAGCAGCGCGTCGGCATCTTCGGGAACGCCCAACGTCGAGATCTCGACCGAGGTCTTCACGCGCTCGATCGCGTCCTCACCAGGGTGCTCCCAGTACTCGTTCACAAACGAGAGCGCCGTGTCGCGAAGGGCCTCGTTGACCTCGTCAAAGTGCTGGCCACTCCCCTCCAGCTGCGGATACGTCACGTCAAAGTCGATGGCAACATGCATGGCATAGTCGGCTGAGCTCTTAATGCCGCTCTCGGCCACGCGCTCCTCGCGCACGCGATACGACACGGCATCATTCCAGCCGTTATGCAGCTCGCCGTCGTCATCAGACACGGCAGGCTCGGACATCTCGGTAGATTCGCCGGACTCAGACTCAGAATACTCAGAGCCGTCCCCCTCCGACCATTCGCCCTCTTCGTTCCACTCAGAGCCTTCCGCATCAGCCTCACCCTCCGCCTCGGGCTCGGGGTTGCGCTCGGCCCAAAGCTCAACGGGATCCGGCACCACGCTCAAGGGATAGCTACTGGGCGGGTCCATGGTCGAACGCTCCTGCGCACCAACGCCGCCCACGTCAGACGGCAGGCCCCTCACCGAGGTGGCAAGCGCGAAGGCGATGCCTGCGATGACCAGGGCCGTGACAAAGACGGCAGAGGTCAGCCCCATAACCGCACCCTTGCCGCTCATACCCTTAGCCATGGCGCCTCCTCACGCGAACCCTAGATGGCAAGCGTCGAGATCTCGATTGATGCGTTACCCAGCAGTTTGTTGACGTAGTCGGTCCACTGCGCCGAGTACTCGGAGAGCGCAGCCACGTGACGCTGGTACGCCACGTAATACGCCTGCCGCGCAGCCTCGTACGTGGCGCCGGTAGCGGTGATCTCGTAATCAGCCAGGGCGCTCGCGAAGGGGCCGTCGGTCGACACCCAGGTACCAGCCTCGCTGTCCCACTCATCGCCGGCGAGTGCGAGGATGTACGAAGCGTACTCCTCGGTCATCGTCACTTCTTCGCCCTCGCCCGGCTCTGCCGGAGCCTCGGGTGCCTCGCCCGCATCGGCCTGAAGCGCCTGGTCACGCAGCTGTGACATAAGGGCAGCCTCGCGCAGCAGCACGGCGGCGGCGTCGGACTCCATGCCGTAGGCTGTCGCGATGGTGGAAAGGTCGGTGGTGCCAAACGTGGCAAGCGCATAGGCGTCTACCTCGGCATCGTCTGCCGTGATGCCCAGACGCTCTGCCTCTGCCGCAATCACCTGGCTGCGCGCCGCAGCCAGCACGCTATCGGCCGAAGGCACCCGATACGACCCATCGGCGTTTTGCACCGCCGAAAGCGAGCCGTTCTCAAGGATGGCATCCCGATAGGTGATCTCATGACGCTTTCCGTCAATCACGTAGGTGGCAACCGCTTTGTCAAGGTCGCCCTCGCTCAGCGAGTACACGCCTGACGACAGAATGCTGCCGCCTCCGCTTCCCAGACGGCTCAGCACCGTGCATCCAAAGGCGGAGCCCGCCAGCAGCGCGACGAGCACAAACGCGATGAGGGTAGCAACGCTTACGCCGCTCCTCCTCGGAGCGGCGTCTCTGCTGGTCGGACGTGCAGAGGCCATAGGCTACGCGCCCTTGATGCTAGAGACGATCTCTGACGACATGATGCGCACGTAGCCACGACCGTTGTCGGCATCGAAGCCAATGCGGGTAAGCAGGGCATCACGCGTCGCCTCAGAGATGTTCCCCTTCGCGAACTCGGAAAGCGCGGCCAGCATGTCGCGGTACTCCGGGTCTCCGTGATAGCACTGGATGGCCTCGTCGAGGATGCCCCACACCTTGTCGGAGCGCTCGGGCGAGCTTGCGCCCAGGCGGATGAGGAACCTGAACGCCGCAAGGCGCACGATGGCGGAGTCTTCGTCAAAGAGGGACGCCTCGGCGCCATCGAAGGCTTCCTCGACCTGGTCGGCATCAACCAATGCCAGCTCAGAGAGGGTGGTGAGCACCTCCCAGCGCGTCTGGGCCTCAGGACGGTACAGCGCGTCGATCAGCTCGTCAACGTAGGGACGCACAAGGCTGACATCCTCGGCCGCAACCAGGGCGATGGTGTGCGAGGCCTCTTGCCTACGCCTGCGATTTGCACCGGCCAGCGCCTCCACGAGCGCCGCCATGACCTCGGGGGTAACCGAGTTACGCGCGCTCTCTTCTTCCTGGCCAACCGGAGAAGCAACGTTGTCTGTCGCCATGAAAACCTCTTCCAACGAAGTGCCTCGCCGCAACAAACAATGCGGCGTAAGCTTATATTGTACTCGCTATTCGCGGAACCCGTCCACCATTGCCGTGCCGCTGCGGGCATCTTGATGAATGTCAATGAGCCCCAGCTTGCTTGCCTCGCGCAGAAGCGCCGTGAACGAACGGTAGCCGTACGTGGTCTCGGAGAACTGTGGGCGCTTGCGCTTCATGGTGTCCTTCAGGCGCGACGCCAGCACCGGGCCGTCGTCGTCGCGCTGCACCGCCACGAGCGACTCAAAGAGCAGCTGGTAGCACTCGTGCTTCTCCTTGGGCACCACGTTCTCGAAGCTGGGGATACCGCTGCTGTTGACGATGTCCTCGTAGAAGAGAAACTCATCGCAGTTCTCGGCCAGAAGCGAGCTGGTGGCCTCGCGCATGCCCACGCCGATGACCGTCTTTCCAAACTCCTTGAGCTTTGCCACGAGCGGCGAGAAGTCGGAGTCACCGGAGAGGATGGCGAAGGTGTCGATGTGGTCGCGCGTGAGGCACATCTCGACCGCATCCACCGCAAGGCGGATGTCGGCGGAGTTCTTGCCCGTGAACGCACGATCGGGGATCTCGATGAGCTCGACGCCGAGCTCATGCAGCGGGGTGATGGCGTCGGCAAAGCGCTGCCAGTCGCAGTAGGCGCGCTTGGAGACGATGCGCCCCTTGTCAACGAGACGCTCGAGGATGCACTTCATGTCGGGCATCGGCCCAACCTCTTGATGGCCGTTGCGCTTGCGACGTCCCGTGCCAAGCGCAAGGTTCTCGTAGTCGATGAGAACCGCCATCGAGCTTTGGACAACTTGATCCATAGACAGGTTAGTTCCTTTCTTGATGGCGACGCGAGATGTGGCCCCGCGTTGCCGTGCTTAGTGATGATGGTGATGGTGGTGATGCTCGTGAGGGTCGGGCTCGGCCGGAGGCAGGATCGACCAGTCGAGGCCCGCGGCAGCGGCCGCCTCCTCGTCCTCATACAGCAGCGCGATGGCCTGCGTACCCATGCGCGCACCGCCTACCTGGGCCAACGTGTCGTAGAGCATAAAGCCCGTCTCGGCACCGGGAAGCGTCACTTCAAGCTCCTCGGCCTCAGCAAGCGCCAGGCCCAGATCCTTGCGCAGGTGCTCCACCAAGAAGCCGGGGCGGTAGTCGCCCTCGACAGCGCGCGGAGCAAGCCGCTGAAGCGCCACCGAGCCGCCCATGCCGCCGGCAAGCATCTCGAGCATGCGCTCCTCGTCAATGCCGCTCTGGCGTGCGAGCGCCAGCGCGTCGGCCCAGCCCACCATGCATGAGGCGAGCGACACCTGGTTGCAGAGCTTTGCCAGCTGGCCGGCACCGGCACGGTCGAAATAGAAGATCTTTCCCGAGAAGGACTCGAGCACGGGCAGCACCGGCGCCGCGGTGCGCTCGTCCGCGCCCACGATAAGCGTGAGAGTACCGTTGACGGCGCCCTCCTCACCGCCGGTGACGGGGCAGTCGAAGGCATGCTTGTCCATGACCTCGGCCGCATCGTGCAGCTCGCGCGCAAGCTGCGGCGAGCTCGTGGTGAGGTCGATGAGGTAGGAGCCCTTGGGCGCTGCCTCAAGGATGCCGTTGGACCCCAGGTAGACGTCCTCGACGTCGGTAGGATATCCCACCATGGTGAAGACCACGTCCGCCGTCTTGGCTGCCTCTGCCGGCGTGTCCGCCCACGTGGCCCCACGCGCAAGGAGCGGCTCGGCCTTGGCGCGCGTGCGGTTGTACACCGTCAGCTTGAAGCCTGCGTCCAGAATGTGCCCCGCGATAGGCGCACCCATGATGCCGGTACCAATAAACGCGACGTTCTTGACCGTGTGGGCCATCGAAGCGCTCCCCTCTTTAGGTTTCTTTTCCGATGGCGGACTGCTCCGCCAGAATACGGCAAATGCCACGTTGGGAACTATACCCAACGTGGCAACAGGTTACTCGATATTCATACGAAAGTGCTATTGCTCGAACGAGCGCACCTTTCGCGCGATACGGTCCGTGAGGGACATCTTCTCGCGACGGTCACCGCCCCAAAACGTGAAGCCCACCATGCCAGGGCCCACGTGCGTGCCCAGGATGGGCGAGATGGAGCTTCTGATGATGGTGACGCCTGCGAGGCCCTTTTCCTTGCGCACCTGCGCCTCGAGCCAGTCGGCGTCCTTCTCGGCGTCGGACGAAACGATGGCCAGCGGAAGCGTCGTGTCCTGGCAGTAGTTGTCGCGGAAGTCCTGCAGAATCGCACGCAGGGCCTTGCGACGGCCGCGATGAATGCCGCGCAGCGAGAGCGAGCCGTTGGTCTCGTAGGTGAGCTCGGGCTTGATGTCCAGCTTGGTTCCCACCTGCGCCGCCGCAGGCGGGATGCGTCCGCCGGCCGCCAGGGCGCCAAAGCCGTCGAGGATGAAGTAGCCATGCACGAAGTAGCGCGCGTCACAGGCCCACTCGTACACCTCTTTGGCAGAAAGCCCCAAGCCTGCCTGGCGCATGCACTCAAGGGCGAGCAGCTCTACCGAGGCCGAGTCGCAGCACGGGTCGAGCACGTACAGCTCGAAGTCAGGATACTTCTCGCGCACCATCTCAGCCGCCTGCTCGGCGTTGTAGATGGTGGACGAAAGGCCGGCAGAAAGCGCCAGGTAGATGGTGGGAACCCCCTCCTTTGCCGCGCGCTCGAACACCTCGAGATAGCGTCCCGGCGTGATGGCCGCCGTGGTGTAGTGCAGCGTCGGATCCTGACGAAACGCCTCGTAGAAGTCATGCGGCGTCTGGGACTCCCACAGGTCGTCCAGGCGCTCGCCCTCGGGCGTCACATAGGAGATGGGGATGTACTCAAGGCCGAGGCGCTTGAGCACCGACGGCGCGAAGTCAGAGCTGGAGTCAACGATGACCTTGCATGACCTGCGCTGGTGGGACTTCTGAATGCACCGATCGATTTCCTCGTCGGTCTTAGGTGCAGAAAGCGGCGTGTCCGCCGAGGCCGAAGCCTCAGCGGACACGCGCTCGTCACCTATTTCGAAGTGATCGTTAGGCAATGCCGTCCTCACTCTCGATCTTGGGCTTAATGATGCCGTAACCGCCGTTACGACGACGATAGATGACGTTGATGAGGCCAGTGGTGGCGTTCTCAAATACATAGAAACCATGGCCAATGAGGTCGGTCTGGATGAGGGCCTCTTCCTCGGTCATCGGGGTCAGGTCGATGTACTTCTCGCGGACCAGCTGCTCGTCCTCGGGCACTTCCTCGATGAGGTCGGCAAGGTCGGACACGGACATCTCGGTGACCGGACGCGGAGCGCGGGTGCGGCGGTCGAGCACCTTGGTCTTGTACTTGCGAATCTGGCGGGTGACCTTGCTGGCAGCCTCGTCGATAGCGGCGTCCAGGTCCTCAGCGGAAGACGTCACGCGCACGACGCGGTCACGCACATATACCGTGACCTCGCAGGTCCTACGGTCGGGATTGGAGGGATTCTTGTCTACGCGCAGCACCACGTCAGCCGACATGGGCTGAATGTCAAATACCTTGAGGGCACCGCCGATCTTTTCCTCCACACGCTCGCGCATAGAGTCGGTAACGCTGAGCTTGCGCCCCGAAATCTTGATGTCGGCCATCCTTGCCTCCTCACTCGTGGTGGATACAAATGCAGGCCACCTGTGTGCCTGCGTTGTCTCCTTTATACCCCTTGCGAGGTTTAAAAATGCGACCATCTGACAGTCGTTCAACGGAAGGAAGACTGGGTAGGCAAACGGTAAGGACGCACAACAGCGCTGTGATTCCCCATGGGGACAGGCCCGGGTGGGGGCTCGGTTACGCTACGACGTCGTCGGAGTACGTCTCGGTGTCTTCGCTATAGGAGTAATCCTCGGTGTAGGAGTTGTCCTCGGTGTAGGAGTAGTCGGTATAGCTCTCGGCCTCGGCGCGGGCGTTGGCCTCGTCCACCATGCTCTGCGTGATGATGACCGCGTTGGAGCCGGCGTTAGAGCCGTCCTGAACCGTGCCCCACTCGTCCAGAGGAGGCGCGTCCTCGCGAATGGGCACGTTGGCAATGACGTCTGTCTCGGTGAGCGTGGGCATGCCGTTAATCCAGGTAGAGCGGATGATGTCCATGGCCCCGCCGTCCGACACGGACGCGATTGCATCCTTAAGCGCAAGCTGCAGGTTTGCCTTGTCCACCGGAGCGGCAATGCCAACCATAGAAGGCGAGGTCAGAAGGCCGGCAAAGTCTGCGCCGTCATACGCCGCCGCAAGGTAGGCGCCGGGATAGGCGTCGCACAACACGTAGTCGACCTCGCCCGCCACCAAGGCCTCGAAGGACTCGTTGAGGTTGGTGTAGGGGCGCTGCTCCATAGAGATGGTGGTGCGGTTGAGGGCACCCTGAGAAACCGAGCCGTCCTGCAGTGCCACCGTCTTGCCCTGAAGCTCGTCGACGGTTGCGACGTGGGACGCTTCCTTGGAGAAGAACGCGACACCCGTCTCGTAGTAGCCGCCCACGATAGCAGCCGTCTTTGTGCGCGCGGGCGCGGCGTCGAGCACGATGTCGCAGACGCCCGTCGCCAACGGGTCGTCAATGTCAGTCACCTCAACGAAGCGCACCGCGAGACCCAGCTCGTCGGCCACGGCGGAAGCGAAGTCGACGTCGATGCCGTAGATGCTCCTGCCCGTACCCTCAACGATGAACGGCGCGGAAATCTGGTTGGTCTGCAGGCCAACCGTGAGGATACCCGCCTGGACGAGATCGTCCGAAGTCAGCGTGGAGGTCTTTTCGCTTGCCTTAGCGGCGCGGGCTTCCTCGACCGAGGTGCTAACGCCTAGCGCGGCAAACGGATTGGGCAGAGACGACGGGTCAGGGAGGTCAAACGGGAGCTCCGGCAGCTGAGGGAGCTGGGGAAGCTCAAAGGGGAGGTTGGGCATGTCGAAGGGCAGGTTCGAGCATCCAGAGAGCACCAACGCGCACGAAAGCGCAAGTGCCGCTGCCAGGCTCTTTCGGTGGGTTGCCCCTTGCTGCCACCTTTTGGTCATGTTAGGTCCCTCCGTGCGTCGGCCTCATGGACCGTGTGTTTTCAAGCGCGTCTCTGCCCCAGCTGACCTGGTCTTTGACCCCACACTCGCGCACCGGGGTGTTTGCTCGGGCGCCGCGACGCCTTCACTACTGGCCCTCTCGCCCGCGAGGCCCCATGCCTCTCATCTTACGGGCGGTACGACTTACTTCTAGGACGAGCCATGATCGCCTGAGGCCGTAGCCCCATAGCTTACGTGGATCCCTTTGGCCTCGTCTGCCTTGGACTTGGGCTTGTGCCCGCAACCACAGACCTGGGTAGAGACTTATCAAGTATAGCTTTGCGACGTGTCCGCTCGCCGACGATATAGCAGGCAAGCTGCACAAATCGCATCAAACCAAAAGACCTACACGGCAGCCCTGCTGGGACACGGGTTCCGAACCCGCGTTGCAAATGGGACACGGGTTCCGAACCCGGGTTGCACTAGCAGACGCGGGCGAGGGAGCAGGCGGTGACCGAGGCGGCACCGCGGGCGAGAAGCGCTTCTGCGCAGGCGCGCACCGACGAGCCCGTGGTGATGACGTCGTCTGCGAGGAGCACGTTGAGGCCGTGCACGTCAGAGAGCACCTCGATGGTTCCTGCCAGATTGAGGGCTCGCTCCTCTCTTCCCAACGCACGCTGGTCGCGTGCGTTATGGCGTGCGAGCACGTCGAGCACCGGAAGCTGCAGAAACGCAGCCAGCTCCTTCGCGACCAGCTCCATGTGGTCAAAACCGCGACGCGCATAGGCCGCGGCCGTTGCCGGCACAAAGCAGATGACGTCCGTGCGCAGCGCATCAAAGCGTGGACGCCCGTCTGCAGCATCCCAGGCACGCGCCTCGTCAAGCGAGGTGGCCATGGCGGCCGCAATCACCGGGGCGAGCCGCAGCTCGTGGCCGTCTTTGAGGGTCGAGACGAGCGCGGCGCCCACACCGTGAAACGGAAGGCTGCAGATGGTTGCGCGCGTGGGCCACGACGTAGGCGAGTCGTCGTCTACCAGCGGCGGCGTCTCCTCATCACGGTTGCGCGAGCGATCGCACTCGGTGCAGGTCAGCCAACCATGCGGCGCGCCACAGACAGGGCAGGCAAAGCGCTGCTCGATCCAGGGAAGCGACGCTCGGCACTCCTCGCACAAGAGCTCGCCAGGGAGGTTGCAGCCTACGCAGCGCGTTGGCCAGAGGAGCTCTGCCAGGGCCTCGCCGGCACCAGCAAGCTGGGCCTCATGTGCCACGGACTACCGCCGCCTCAGCAGCGTGCAGGCGTTGTTCCACAGAGCTTGGTAGGTTTCCGCCGGCGTAGAGACGCCCGCCTCGTCGCGAACGGCCGCGACACACGCGGCGGAGTAGGCAACCATCGCGGGCTGGCACTCCAAGCCGCGCAGGGGCACCGGCGCCATGTAGGGGCTGTCGGTCTCAGAAAGCAGCAGATGGGCGGGGCAGGCCGCAGCGGCAACGCGAATGTCTTCCGAGCGCGCGAAGGTGACGGCCCCGCCAAAAGCCGCGTGACAGCCGAGCCGCGTGAAGGGCTCCAGCACCTCAGGGCCCGAGGTGTAGCAGTGCAGGTCGCAGCCCTCCGCAGGCACGCCCTCGCTTCGCAGGACCTCAAGCGCGAGGTCATGGCCGGTGCTGTGGACGTCGTCCTCTTCGTCGCGCAGGTGCAGCTCTACCGGCAGCTTCAGCTCGTGCGCCAGGCGCAGTTGCTCGACGAAGGCATCCGCCTGCACCTCGGGGCCAAGCTCGCTGTACGGGCCAAAGTCCAGGCCAAACTCGCCCACGCCCACGCACCTCGCGCTCTGAAGAAGTGCCTCGAGCGCCTCGTGCGACGCCTCGCCAAAGGCAGCGTCAGAGCGCTCCGTGGAGCCCCTGCCCAGGAAGGCCTCGGCGCCATAGGGATGCACGCCCGCAACGATGCGCACGTTGTCCACCAGCGCGGGCACGTCCTCGTAGCCCGCAACCACAGGCGCGGCAAAGCCACGGGCCTCGGCGGCGTCGAGCAGCTCTGCAGCCTGGGCCACCACACGGTCAAGCCAGGCGAGCGTCGCGGGCGCGTCATGCGCGTCGCCAACGGGGTCAAGCGGAACCACCAGCAGGCGAACACCCACCAGCGCGGCACGCGCAAGGGCCACGGCAGGGTCGTTCTTGCGAAAGTGAGTCAGATGCCCGTGACTGTCGGCCAGCGGGGCCAACGCCTGCGGAAGCTCCACAGGCCTGCCCTTCTTGTCATGGAAGAGGCATCCGTCCTCCCCCAAGAGCTCTACCAGCGCCTCATTCACGTTCCACGTCATGCGGACGCCTCCTCAAGAGCCCGCGCGAGGGCCACGAACTCGTGGACAGAAAGCGTTTCGGCCCGGCAGGTAGGCGCGATGCCCGTCTGCGCGAAGGCCGCATCGAGCGCCTCCTTGGCAAAGCCCGAAGCCGCCATGGAGTTGCGAATGGTCTTTCTGCGCTGGGCAAACGCGGCATCGATGACCTGCGCCGTATTGGCTGGAGCGCCCTCGACGGGAGCGCGGTCGATGCGCACCACGGCCGAGTTGACGTGCGGCGGCGGCATGAAGTTACCCGGACCCACCTCAAAGCGGCCCGTCACCGTGCCCTCAAGCGCAAGCTTGGCCGTATAAGCGCCGTAGGCCTTGTTGCCCGGATGCGCGGCAATGCGATCGGCCACCTCGGCCTGCACCATCACCACGGCGCGCTGCACGCTCGGTACCTGCTGAAAGACGTCCAGGATGAGGGTGGCGGCCACCTGGTAGGGTAGGTTGGACACAAATGCCGTGGGCTCGCAGGTGAGGCCGCCGGGGATGACCTTGAGGGCGTCGCCCATCAGAAGCTCGAAGCGGCCGGTGGGCACGCAGGTCTGGCCCAGCACGGGCTCAAGCTCGTGGTCCGCCTCCACGGCAACCACCTTACCCGCCGCATCGAGTAGCGCCACGGAAAGCGTGCCGATACCCGGGCCCACCTCAAGAACTACGTCCTCGAGCGAGAGGTCCGCCAGACGGATGATCTTGCCAATAACGTCGTCATTCACCAGGAAGTTCTGGCCCAGCCGGTGCTTGGTGGCCAGGCCAAAGCGCTCCAGCGTCGCACGCGTCTCGCGCGCGTTAGCAAGATACGAGTACACAGTCGCCTCCCTCATACCCATACGATGGGGACAGGCACCGTAGTTCGGAAATCCGAACTACGGTGCCTGTCCCATTTGTATGGGTTGTTACTTCTTGGCGGGCTGCAGACGCGGGAAGAGCGCGTCGCCCTTGGTGACGGCAACGCCGCCCTTCAGGCCGCCCCATGCGCACGCGGCGCGCAGGTCGGCAGTGTCGGCCTCGTCCTCAAGCGACATGCGGCGCAGCACCTCGGCCGAGGTGGTGGGCATGAACGGCGAGAGCAGATGCGCGGAGATGCGGATGGCCTCCAGCAGGTTGGCCATCACCTGCGCGAGCTCGCCGGCGCGGGCGGGATCCTTGGCGATGCCCCAGGGCGCGGAGTCCTCGATGTAGTGGTTGGCGGCATGGATGAGCTCCATGACCTCGTCCTTTGCCACGCCGTACGCAATGCGATCCATGGCGGCGCAGTAGCGGTCGGCGATGCCCTCGGCAACGCTGCGCAGCGGGTTCTCCACGTCAGCCCAGCCCTCAGCAAGCTCGGGCGTCTTGCCGTCAAAGTACTTGGCGCTCATGTTGAGGGTGCGGCTCACCAGGTTGCCCCAGCTGTTGGCTAGGTCGGCGTTGTAGACCTGCTCCATGCGGCCGAAGCTGATGCCGCCGTCCTCGCCCGGCACGCAGTCGGTCATGAAGTAGTAGCGGTAGCCCTCGACGCCCAGCAGGTCGATGACGTCCTGCGGCGCGATGGCGTTGCCCAGCGACTTGGACATCTTGCGGGTCTGGCCGGTCTCGTCGTCGCGCACCATCAGGAAGCCGTGCGCAAAGACGTGCTCGGGCACGGCCTCGCCAATGGCCATGAGCATGGCCGGCCAGATGACGCAGTGGAAGCGGATGATGTCCTTGCCCACCACGTTGAACTGCGCGGGCCAGCGGAAGGCGTACTCATCGGCCATGTCGGGGTTACCGAAGCCCACGGCCGTGGCATAGTTGAGCAGCGCGTCAAACCACACGTAGGTGACGTGCTTGTCGTCAAACGGCACGGGGATGCCCCAGTCAAAGCTCGTGCGGGAGACCGAGATGTCCTTCAGGCCGCCCTCGACGAAGGTGCGGACCTCGTTCATGCGGAAGTCGGGCATGACGAAGTCAGGATGCTCGGCATACAGGGCGAGCAGCTTGTCCTGGAAGGCGGACAGTTTGAAGAACCAAGACTCCTCCTGGACGCGCTCCAGGGGACGGCCGCAGTCGGGGCAGAGGTGCTGGCCCTCGGTGTGGCGCTCCTCGTCGGCCTTCTGCACCTGGGTCTCAGTGAAGTAGGTCTCCTCGGGCACGCAGTACCAGCCGTCGTAGCTGCCCTTATAGATGTAGCCGGCCTCCTTCATGCGCTCCCAGAGGTACTGGACGGCCTTGATCTGGCGCTCCTCCGTGGTACGGATGAAGTCGTCGTTGCTGATCTCGAGCGTGTGCCAGATCTCGTGGAAGGCGGGCGCGAGGGAGTCGCACCACTCCTGCGGAGTCATGTTGTGCTCCTCGGCGGCACGCTGGACCTTCTCGCCGTGCTCGTCAAGGCCGGTGAGGAACTTGACGTCGTAACCCATGGCGCGCTTGTAGCGGGCCATGACGTCGCACATGATGGTGCAGTACGCGGTACCCAGGTGGGGCGCGGCGTTTACGTAGTAGATGGGGGTGGTGATGTAGAAGCTGGGCTTGTCTGCCATGAGGCTCCTCCTAATGACGAAGGCTGCTGCAACTTTTCTAGTGTATCACCTCTTGCGGCGCATCGGCTCGCCATAATGCTGGAACCAGAGGGTCCGACCTTGTGGTCCCGGGACCTATCGCGTGGAAGAGGTAATCGCGTCGTAGACGTCAGCACGGGGGACGCCGTAGGCCTTGGCGAGGCGTTTAGCCAGGGCGCTGGCACGCTCGCCGGCAGCCAAGCCCTCGGCAATGGCCTCGTCAAGCGAGAGCGACTGTGCCTGTATGCCCGCCGCGGCCTCCTCGCCCTCAACGGGACCCTCGATGACCACCACGCACTCACCCTTGACCTCTTCGCGGGCGGCAATCTCTTCCGCTACCTGCGGCGCAAGGCCGCGCACGCACTCTTCGTGCAGCTTTGTGAGCTCGCGCACCAACGCCACGCGGCGCAGCGGAAACACCTCCGCGATGACGGCAAGCGTAGCCGCCACACGGCGCGGGGACTCGTACAGCACAAGCGCACCAGGCACCGTGGCAAGCGCACGCAAACGCTCGGCCATGGGGCCTTTCTTGCGCGGCAGGAAGCCCTCAAAGAAGAAGTGCTCCATGGGAAGGCCAGAGGCAACCAAGGCGCACGTCACCGCAGACGGCCCCGGAATGACCTCAACGCGCAGGCCTGCATCTAGCGCGGCATCAACCAGCCGCTGGCCAGGATCAGACACGCCGGGCATGCCCGCATCCGAGACAAAGGCCACACGCTCCCCCGCCGCGAGGCGCTCGAGCACTTGAGGAACGCGCTCCGCCAGGACGTTCTCATCCGCGCGCTGCAGCGGCACGTGAATGCCAAAGTGCGCCAACAGCTTGGAGGTGACACGCGTGTCCTCGCACAACAGCAGGTCGGCGTCGGTCAGCGTCTGGACCACGCGCGGCGAAGCATCAGAAAGGTTGCCGATGGGCGTACCCACCATGTACAGGGTGCCGCAAGCGGCAGCAGCAGAACTCATTAGTCAAGCATCCTACGTTCGAAGGTGGCGAGCGAGACGCGCGCATCCCAACCCGAGAGCCGCCCGCTTGTCTTCCAGGTCTCGAAGAACCACGCCGAGCAGTTTCTGAACACCGCGAGCTGCTCAGAGATGAAGACGCGCTCGAGCGCGATACGCCCTTCTGGCGTCATGAGCGAGTCTGCGTACGGCAGCGCACCAGACCATGATCCCACCATGGTGGGAAGGCCGCTCTTCTTTGCGTCCGACAGACGCTTGCGCGCACCGTCGGCCAAGCGCCGCACGCCCGAGGGGCCAGACGCCGAGCGGTGCGCGTCGGCAAGGTTTCTCATGCTGCAGTCGAGCCAGACGTTCTCGTAGCGGCTTTGGGCCATGAAGTGCCGCCAAGAGCCAGGCAGGCCCGCGTCGGGAAGAATGACCACTGGGTCCTCCCCCGCAGCGCGACGAATGGCCTGGTAGGCGTCGCGGTAGTAGTTACGCAGCGCTGGCAGCTGGATGCCGTCGGTTACCTGCAGCCACTGATGGCGTTGGACCTGCGGCGAGGCAAGCACCTCAAACCCAAAGAAGCCGTCACGCGAGGCGTAGCGTCGCGCAAGCGCCGACACGACCTCGAGCAGCGCGTCTTTGTAGTCTCTGAAGTCAAGGCTTCCGTCGATGGCGATGTTGGCGAAGTCGCGATGGCCGGGCGAAGCGTCGAGCATGAGCACGACCTTGAGGCCAACCTCCTCCGCCCAATCGAACGCCTTGTCAACGTAGTCAACGCAGCCCACGTAGGGGCCGCACTCGGGGCCCTTCGATCCGTAGACGTACCACGGAACGGGAAGCCTTACGGCGTTGAAGCCACGCGACGCGATGCGCACGAAGTCGGAAGACTCGAAGAACTCCTCGCGGTGCGTGCGGACCAGCGCGCGATAGCGCTTGCGTCCAAGCGAGCTGACCAGCGAGGGCTCGTCAAGCGCGCCAGATTCGGCAAAGAGTTCGGGCGTTACCCATGACTCAAGCGTCAGCCACCCTGTCAGGTTGACACCGTGTAGCGCTCGCTCAGCCATGCGCACTCCCTTCTCAATGGTCCTTTGGATTTGAGTATAGACCCTCGTCGGACAACAATCGGGAGCAAGGCGCGATGTTATGACGAGCTAACACCACTGGCGTGCGAGCGGAAACGCAATTTCGGTCCCTGACTCCTAAATTGCATTGTGTACCATGCAATTTAGGAGTCAGGGACCGAAATTGCGCGGGCTACTTCACCAGGAGGGCGAAGCACTCGTACGGGCGCAGTGTGCCCGCGGGGCCGGGCTCGGCATAGTTTTCGGCCAAACGCTCGGCGCCCTCATAGCCGGCCGGCACGTCAAACGCCACGTCGTGGTCAGAGAAGTTGCACGCCACCAGCATGCGCTCGTCGCCCAGCGCGCGCTCGTACACAAACAGCTCCTCGCTCTCGGGCAGAAGGAGCCGGAACGTGCCATGCACCACCAGGTCGCTCTGATGTCGCAGAGCGATAAGCCGCTGGTAGTGGGCAAAGACCGACGTTGGGTCGTCCACCTGGGCGGCCGCGTTAATCTGGGCCGTGTTGGGGTTGACCGGCAGCCACGGATGCCCCGTGGTAAACCCGCCCAGCGGCGTGGCGTCCCACTGCATCGGCGTGCGCGCGTTGTCACGGCAGATCTCGCGCATGGCGGCCATGGCCTCTTCGTGGCTGCATCCGCAATCCTGCGTCAGCATGCGGTAGGCATCGTGCGCCTCGAGGTCATCAATCAGGCTCATGTCCTCGAAGGGATAGTTGGTCATGCCCAGCTCTTCGCCCTGGTAGATGTAGGGGGTACCCTTCATCAGGTGCAGGCACGTGGCCAGCATCTTTGCGGAAAGCTCGCGCCACTCGGGCGCGTCGTTGGCCCAGCGGCTCACGGCGCGCGGCTGGTCATGGTTGTCCCAGAAGAGGCTGTTCCACGCGACGCCCTCAAGGCCCGTTTCCCAATGCTCAAACACGCGCTTGAGGTCAACCAGGCGCGGCTTGTCGGTCACCCACTTGCCGCGATCCGGGCTTCCCGTCAAGCCCACGTGCTCAAACTGGAACACCATGGAGAGCTCGCTGCCGTCGAGGTTGGCGTACTTGCGTGCGGTCTCAACCGTGGCACCACCAACCTCACCTACCGTCATGGTGTCGTAGCGCGAGAGCACGCGCTGGCGCATCTCTCGCAGCCAGGGGTGCACGCGCTCGTCCTGGATGAGCGGGTCGAGCCGCGCGTATCCCGTGGGGCCGGGCTCGCCGCTGGGGAAGGTCGTGTCCTTGGCGATCATGCCGATGACGTCCATGCGGAAGCCGTCGACGCCCTTGGCCAGCCAGAAGTCCATCAGGTCGTAGACCTCGTCGCGCACGCGCGGGTTCTCCCAGTTGAGGTCGGGCTGCTTGACCGAGAAGCAATGCAGGTAGTACTGCCGCGTGGCCTCGTCCCACTGCCAGATGCTGCCACCAAAGACACCGCCCATGTTGGAGGGCTCGTGACCATCAACCGGGTCGCGCCAGTAGTAGTAATCGCGGTAGGGGTTGTCGCGGCTGCTGCGGCTCTCCGTGAACCACCAGTGCTCGTCGGAGGTGTGGTTGGCCACAAGGTCCATCACGATCTTGATGCCCAGGCCATGCGCGGTGGCGAGCATCGTGTCGAAGTCCTCCATGGTGCCGAAGACCGGCGCGATGGCGCGGTAGTCGCTGATGTCGTAGCCGTTGTCATCCATGGGGCTCTCGTACACGGGGCTGAGCCAGATGACGTCCACGCCCAGCTTGGCGAGGTACGGAAGCTGGCTGGTGATGCCCTTGAGGTCACCGATGCCGTCGCCGTCGCTGTCCTGGAAGCTCTTGGGATAGACCTGGTACACCACCGCGCGCTGCCACCACTGCTCTGCCATGACAACCCCTCTCCTCTGCCGATCGCAATTTTGGTCCCTGACTCCTAAATTGCATCATGACGGTTCTTGGCCTGGGCGGGCGTTTCAATCCGTCACATGGATGGTTGCGTAAGGTAGCCGCACGCTTACAGCTCTATCTCCTGCCACCCAAAGGCGTTGACGAGCCTCGTGCCGCTGGGGTGGACGCGCTCGCGCTCGAGCATCCCATAGTCAAGGTGCACATGCCCATGCAGCATGAGCTGGGGATGCAGCCAGTCAAGGAGGCCGTTGAACGCGTCGAAGCCCTGATGAGGCGGATCGTTCAGGTCCCCGTAGCCACGCGGCGGCGTGTGCGTCACCAGCACGTCAATCCCGCCCGTCAGGTAGGCGCGCAGGCCCAGGCCCACGGCTTTGTGCCGCATCTGGGCCTGGCTGTATCCCACGATGCCCTCGCGGTAGTCAAGCGAGCCCTCAAGGCCCGCGATGCGCAGGTCGCCTATGCGCTCCACGCGCCAGTCAAGGTCTATGCCGCCAAGCCGTGGGTCGTCCTCGTAGCCCACATCGTGGTTGCCGCGCACGTAGAACAAGGGGGCGTTGGCCAGCGTAGCCACGCAGTCCAGATAGGACATGCTAAGGTCCCCGCACGAGATGACGAGGTCATAGCACTGCCTCTCTGGCCGCCCCAGGCGAGCAAGGAGCAGGTCGTCCTCCACGTCTGCAACAGCCAGGATGCGCATGTCCACTCTCCCCTATTCGCTCTCAGCGTCGGTCTCGGGCGAAATGACGCCTGAGGTGGCCACGTCGCCCGCCGCCGCGGCAGAGAGTTCCCAGCTCTTAGGCAGGCGCCCCACCACGTTCTCGTTGAGCCAGCGCATGGAGGCGATCTCCTCCGCCGTGAGACGCGGCGAGCCTTCCTCGCGCACCACCACGCCCTTTTGCGCCACCAGCATTCCCTCGAAGGGGTTCAGCCTGCCCTCAAGCACGGCGCGCTCGACGGTTTGCACCATGCGGCGTTGCCCCGCAGCCAGACCCTCGCCCAGCTCAAGACGCACCACGCCGGCATTCATGCCCCACCAGTAGTTGAGCGCGCGGTCACGGTGCTCGGAGCCCTCCTTGCGCCAGCGGTCATCCTGAATGGAGCGCACGATGAGCTCGTAGTAGCGGCCCCAGTCCCACACGGGCGTGGCCACGCGCTCGGTAGGCGCGCTCGCATGCAGGCAGGAGAGGCCCCAGGGCTCAGTGGGGTCCAGCGGGTTGGGATAGTCGCGCCCCGCAAGCACGCGCACGTCATCGGCCTCAAGCTCGCCGCGCCAGTCATAGCCCTCCGCGGAGGCCCACTTGAGGTACACCGTGCAATACGGGTCCACCATCGACGCGCCGATGGCGAAAGCGTTGACCTCGGCAATGCTGCCGAAGATGGGCGAGGTGGCCAGATAGCCCACGCGATGGTTCTGCGCCATGCCCGCGGCGAGTGCGCCCATCACGAACTTGACCTCGTACATGCGCGCGTAGAACGTGCGCACCGCGCTTGAGGAGAGGTTGACCGAGCAGTTGATGAACGTCGCCTCCGGGTGCGCCACGGCGCTGCGGCGTGTCTGCTCCATCTGGCGAGGCGAGGCGGTGACCACGATGTTTGCCCCGTTCTTCACCGCCTGCGCGACGGCCTTGTCAAAAGCCTCGTCAGACGCGCAGCCGAAGACGGCCGACGTCTGGACGGCATCGCCCATGCGCTCTTGCAGGTCAAGACGACCGCGCTCGTGCTGGGCCGTCCAACCCGAGGTGGCGGGGTCACGGTCATACACGAAGGCGAGCTGCAGGGGCTTTGCCTTGCGAAGTCCCCGCGCGATGCCCTTGACCTGCGCGGAGAGGCGCCCGCTTTCCTCTGAGGGATTCTCAAGATAGGCGATGGCCTCGTCCTGCCCGGCAACCACCAACTCGCCCCAGAGGCGCGCCACACGCCAGTCCATCTCGCGCGAGCTCACGTCCAGCGGGCCCGAGGTGGCATAGGCCTTCACGTACAGCAGAAACGCGTCTGCCACCGTCTGGTTCAGCATGTGGCCGCCGCGAGAGCGATACGAGCGCACAAACAGGTAGAACACCGACTTCAACCTGCGCACCAGGTCCTCGGGCCACGGCTCAACGAGGTCTCTGCCCAGGAGCTTGGCCAGCTTCTCGCACGAGCCCTCCTCGCTGAACACGAGGCCATAGATGGGAGCTACGCGAAACAGCTTCTGGAACTCGTTGTAGCAGCAAATGGCTGGGTCGTCGGAGGGCTTGGGCAGCACCCGCGTGATGCTGGCCGTGATGGTGGGCACGTCAAGCGAACGCAGCACCGAGACGCGCTTGTTGCCCTCCTGCACGTAGAAGCGCTGCAGGTACTCGTAGACCACCACCGGGTCACGGATGCCCTCAGACACCTGCGCATCGTAGAGGCGGCTCCATTTGACGGCAAACTCGGTGTCGGCGTCAGCGATGGGCAGAAAGCCGCAGGAGAACATGTTGGACCTCGAGCGCGTCTTGGTTCCCACCACGAGCTCCATGGGCACTTCGAGCACGCCCATCGACACCTCGCCCGCGCCGCGACCGCCGTCAAGCAGGTCGTCCAGGGCGGGCAGGTAGGGGTAGCGACCATGTGCCACGGCGTCGCTCACCTCGCGGCGGCCACGCTTGCATGCTTTGCGATAGTCCTCAATCATGTGCACAATCCTCAATCATAGCGTGCATATGCACGGCCGTTTGTTTGTCTAATGCACATGCTACACCAGACAGGGCTGCTCTTCATCGACTATGGGACGCGGGTTCGGAACCCGTGTCCCACAACAGTGGTATGCAACGAGTTGCGAAGGCGTCCGCAGCCCCCTTGACTCGCAACGCTAGCCATGCCCTAAGCCCTCCAGAGCTAGAATTACCGACCAAGGGCCTTTCGCGCTTTCACCAACAGGGCTTTTGCCGAGCGAGCATCCCTTGGTCGGTAGTTTTGCTTCAAGAGGGGTAAGGGGGGAGCGCCACATGAGCAGCGATTCCAGCACCACGTACGCGCTCGTCAGCCACGAGTCAGCCGTCGAGGCCATCTGGGCACTCGCGGCGCGTGGCTGGAAAGGCATGCTGGATGACGAGAACGTCTGGCTTGTGCCTGCCCCTGCAAACTGCGTTAAGACGCAGGGCGAGGTCAAGAGGCTCGCAGCGGAGGTCGACCTTGCGTCGCTCGGAATCAACCGCACGCCCATCGACCTGCTCGTCCCCGACAAGTCCTGCTACTCGCGCGGAAAGCGGGCCAGGTTTCACGTTTGGGGAGACTTCTTCGCGCCACACTCATTTGTGCGAGTCCATGAGCGTGTGCTGGTGAGCACCCCATACTTTGCGGTGCTCCAGCTTGCGATGTGGTGCCGCGTGGATCGGCTCTCGCAAGAAGAAGCTCGCCGATCGGCAGAAGAGGACGCGCGCCTGCGTGCTGAGCTTGGCGCTGAAGGCAAAGGGTCAACCGCGGAAGAGCTCGTCCGGTGGGAAAACATCGCTCGCCTCGTTCGCGCGGTCCAGGTGCTGAGCGACTTCATGGGCACCTATCGCTATGTGCCCGCCGAGGCTGATGGTACTGGTGAGCAGCCAGACATCGCCTATGGGACGCTGCCCATCATCACGCCTGAGCGCATGATGGGGTATCTATCAGAGATGGGCGGCGTCCGCGGTATTGAGCGGGCAAGAAGGGTAGCAGACCTTGCCTATGCCGAGGCAGCTTCTCCCATGGAGACCTTGCTCGCGCTCATGCTTTCCTTGCCGTGTCGCATGGGAGGTTTTGGGCTACCGCGCCCACAGATGAACTACGAGGTGCAAGTTGATTCTCAGTTCCGCGAGCTCTCTTCGCAAGAGACGATGTTCACGGACCTCGGCTGGCCTGACCCAAAGGTGGCCGTGGAGTTCTATGGCTGGGATGAGCACTTTGGGGCTGGCCCCGCGAAGGTTGCCTCTGACGCCACCCGTGCAAACTCGCTCACCGCGTTGGGCTGGACTGTGCTCCACGTGACATATGAGCAGGTGAAGACCGTTGCGGGCATCACGCTGCTCGCTCGGCAGGTTGCTGCGGCGCTTGGGGTGAGCTTGCCGGAGCCGAGCGACCTTGAGCTGGTATGGCGCTCGAGGCTCTTGGCGCTCCTGCTGCCAAAGACGAGCCGCCAGCTGTAGCGATAATGCTTTTGCGGACCACCTGATATGCAGAATTACCGACCATGGGATGCTAACCCAACAAAAGCCCAGTTGGCTGAGGCGCGAGCATCCCTTGGTCGGTAGTTTTTGCGTTCGACGCCCTGGGGCACGGGTTGGGCGCGGACTCGGAACCCGTGTTGCAGCAAAGCCGTCCACCTATTGCTCGCCCGGCCGACACCACACACCTCGGCCAGACGGTTACATTTGTTATGTAGCTGAGCGCATTAGGGAGAGGAGCCGCAATGCAGCGCATGTACCCACACCTTTCAAGCCCCATCACCATCGGACGCACCACCTTCCGCAACCGCATGTTCTCGGCGCCCATGGGCGGCACCGACATTGCCAATGACGGTTGCATCGGTCCCAAGTCCACCGCGTTCTATGAGCTGCGCGGCAAGGGCGGCGCCGCGGCGGTCACCGTGTCCGAGCTGATGGTGCATCCTGCCACGGACGGCAGCCACGCCTACCACCTGGACGAGAGCATCCTCAACTCGCTCGCCTGCGCCACCTATACCGCTGACGCCATCCGTCGGCACGGCGCCATCCCGTCGCTCGAGCTCTCGCACTCCGGTCAGTTTGCCGGCACCTACATGACCGACAAGTCCAAGCAGCATGGCCTCGCGCAGTGGGGCCCCTCAGACGGCGTTCGTGCCGACGGCGTGCCCGTACGCGCCCTCACGCACGAGATGATCGACGAGATCGTCGCCGCATACGGCCACGTGGCGGGCCTGGCCAAGCGTGCGGGCTTTGAGATGCTCATGATCCACGGCGGACACGGCTGGCTCATCAACCAGTTCCTTTCGCCACTCTTCAACCACCGTACCGACGAGTACGGCGGCAGCCTAGAGAACCGCTGTCGCTTTGCCATCCGCGTGCTGAAGTCCGTGCGCGAGGCTGTAGGGCCGTTCTTCCCCATCGAGTTCCGCCTGAGCGGCGCGGAGTTCTGCGAGGGCGGCTACGACGTGGACGAGGGCGTGCGCATCGCCCAGCAGCTTGAGCCCTACATCGACCTGCTCCACGTAAGCGCGGGTACCTACCAGAAGACCTTCGGCATCACGCACCCCTCCATGTTTGAGGAGCACGGGCGCAACGTGTTTTTGGCCGCAGAGATCAAGAAGCACGTCAAAGTGCCCGTGGCCACGCTGGGCGGCCTCAACGACCCCGCCCAGATGGAGGAGATCATCGCGAGCGGCAAGGCCGACGTGGTGTACATGGGCCGTGCGCTTCTGGCCGACCCGTACCTGCCGCGCAAGGTGGTGGAGAACCGCCCGGAGGACATCGTGCGGTGCCTGCGCTGCTTCACCTGCATGGCTGAGCGTGCCGCTACGAGCACCCGCCGCTGCACCGTCAACCCCATCATCGGCCGCGAGATGGAGGGCGACGAGGTCATCCCCGTGGCGCCGGAGCGCCGCAAGCGCGTTGTGGTTGCGGGCGGTGGCCCCGGTGGCCTCTACGCCGCATGGACGGCCGCGCGCCGTGGACACGACGTCATCCTGCTTGAGAAGGAAGACCAGCTGGGCGGCATCCTCAAGAGCGAGCAGGCGCTACCCTTCAAGCACGAGATGTTCGAGCTAACCGGTACCTACGAGCGCTTCTGCCGCGCGGCCGGCGTGGACATCCGCCTGAACACTGAGGCCACGCCCGAGCTGGTTGAGGAACTGGGTGCCGAGGCGCTCATCATTGCCGTGGGCTCCGAGCCGCTCGTGCCGCCCATCCCTGGCCTCGACGGGGACAACGTGGTGGTGGTCAACAACTACTACCTGGAGAAGGACAAGGTGGGCAACGAGGTCGTCATCATGGGCGGAGGCCTGGCCGGCTGCGAGTGCGCCGTGCACCTGGCACAGGAGGGCAAGCACGTGAGCCTGGTTGAGATGCGCGACGCGCTCGCGCCCGACGCCAACGTGCGGCACCGACCGCTCCTCATGGCACAGATCGACAAGCTGGGCGTGGACGTGCGCCTGGGCCACCGAGCGCTGCGCGTGACCGACGAGGGCGTGTGGTGCGAGGCTGACGGCAACGAAGTGCTGGTAGCGGGCACGAGCGTCATCTGCGCGCTGGGCCAGCGCTCCCGCACGGCCACGGTCGAGGCGCTGCAGGACGCGGCGCCCTTTGTGCGCGTGATTGGCGACGCCGCCCGTGTGAGCACCATCACCAACGCCGTGTACTGGGGCTACCACGCCGCGCTCGACATCTAAAGAATAGACAGAACCGGCGAGGCCCCTCTGCTAGGCTTCCGTAGCAGAGGGGCCTCGCCTATGCAGAATTACCGACCAAAGGATTGTCGCTCAACAAAAGCCCAGTTGGCTGAAGCGCGAAAAGCCCTTGGTCGGTAATACTGCTCTTTTGGTTCCCCATTCGGGCTCGTCCCTATCGGAAATGGCGCCAAACACGTCATTTACTCCGCCATTTCGCGATAGAATGGCGGAGTAAAATCTGAGGTGAGGGGAAGCAACGCCATCGAAGGCATTGTGACCACGAGGGAGCGACTCGCTGAGCTCATCCATGGCGCAAAGCCACATACCCACGGAGAGCGAGAGATACTTGGCTACAGAAACGCCCTACGGGAACTGTACTCTCCCGGCTTCTCCGGTGACCTCACTGAGGACTACGTACGTCATCTGCATGCCCTCCTGCTCGAGGCGACTTCAGATCAAGCGGGCAGTTACAAACATGAAGATAACTGGATTCAAGAGCGCGACACGGAAGGGCGCATCTCGGTTCGCTTCGTACCTGTCTCCGCAGCGGACACACCCGAATCGATGGCTCAGCTGGTCATGGCATTCCGTGAAGCGCGTCAAGATTCACGAACCAACCCTCTCGCACTCGTAGCGTGTGTAGTCGTAGACTTCCTCTGCATCCACCCCTTTGCGGATGGTAATGGCCGTGTCTCTCGCCTGCTTACGACCATGTTGCTGCAAAGGGCAGGATTCGACATCTGCCGCTATGTGTCAATCGAGGGGATCATCGATACGTATAAGGCCGGTTACTATGATGCCTTGAAGGCATCATCAGAAGGCTGGCATGACAACGAGAACGACTATGAGCCTTTCATGCTGTATCTCCTTCAGGTGCTCTATGCCTGCTATCGAGAGCTTGACCGGCGTTATGTGGAAGGCTCGCTCAAGCGCGTGCCCAAGGCAAAGCGTGTGGAAACGCTCCTCATGGATTCTTATGTCCCCAGCTCCAGAGCGGAAATCTGTGACCAGCTACCCGAGGTCAGCAGTCGCACCGTCGAACGCGTGCTTTCGCGCCTCATAAAGGAAGGCGTTGTCGAGAAAACCGGTACCTACCGTGACGCCCGCTACAGGCGTCTCTAGATCCTACGAACCGGAGGCGGGGCCCATTATATCCGGACCCTAATAGGGACAGGCCCGAAGGGAGAATTCCCCATTCGGGCCTGTCCCTATCATGCAAACGGCTACCGGTTACCTTCGCTGGGCCATGACGCCGACGAGGGCATGCGGTACGTAGGGCTCCTCAAGGTAGGCGATGTCCTCGGCGGCAAGCGTCAGATCGGCCGCGACGGCAGGGCCCTCAAGATGGTGCGGCTTGGTGGCGCCCACCACGGGGCTCGTCACCTTGGTGAGCAGCCACGCCAGCGCAACTGCCGTCATCGAGGTCTGGTACTTCTCGGCGATCTCGGCCACGCGCTCGATGATGACGTTGTCCTGCTCGGCCGTGGCGTCGTACTTGCCCTTGGCGAAGGTGTCCATCTCAAGGCGCTTGCTGGTCTCGCCCGGCCTGCGGGAAAGGCGGCCTGCGGCCAGGGCGCTGTACGGCATGGTTGAGATGCCGTCCTCGGCGCACAGCTGCAGAAGCTCACGCTCGTCCTCGCGGAAGATAAGGTTCATGTGGCTCTGGATGGCCTCGAAGCGGGCCCAGCCGTGCGCCACAGCGATGTCGTTAGCACGCGCCAGCTGGTACGGATGGCAATTGGACACGCCCAGCGCGCGCACCTTGCCCGCGACGACGGCCTCGTTCAGCGCCTCAAGCGACTCCTCGATGGGCGTGCCGTAGTCCCAGCTATGCATGTAGTAGAGGTCGATGGTGTCAACGCCCAGGCGCTTCAGGCTGTTGTCGATGCACGTGCGAATCCACTCGGCGCCGCTCACGGCCGGGTCGATCATCGCAGCGGGACGCGGGCTGTACTTGGTGGCAATGACCCACTGGTCGCGCGGGGCAAGCTCGCGCAGAGCCTGGCCCACATACTCCTCGCTCGTACCAAAGGAATAGGCCATAGCGGTGTCAAAGAAGTTGATGCCTGCGTCCAGCGTCTGCTTGATGATGGCGCGCGTGTCGTCCGGGCCCAGCGTCCACTTGTGCAGGGCGTTCTCGCGTACCTCGCCAAAGCCCATGCAGCCCAGGCAGAAGCGGCTGACCTCAATGTCCGTGCGTCCGACGGTGGTGTACTGCATTGCGCTCCCCTCTTTCAAAAACCGCACCACGAAGGTCGGACCCTAGTGGTGCGGTTGGTTGCGAGATTGATGTGTAGCTCTTGGCCGCTTTACAGGGATAAACCTTCGCCCAGAGCGAGCGCGTGGATGCGCTCGGGGTTCTTGATGGAGGCCTCAAGGCGCTCGGGATCACCGTTGAAGGGCGTGTAGTTGGGCGCGTCCACGCAGCCCCAATGAATGAGCAGCAGCTTGGACTCGGGATAATGGTTGGCCAGCTCAACCGCGCCGGCAAACGTGATGTGCCAAATGTTGTCCGCGAAGTCAAAGAGCATCATGTCGGGAGCCTTCTCCCACTCCAGGAACTCGGGCAGCGGACGGCTGTCGCTGGGCAGCCAGATGGATCCGTCGGGCGTGTCAAACCAATAGCCGCAGTACTCTTTGCGCTCCCACCGGCGGTGCTGGTACTTCTCGCTGGTCATGTGGTCCTGCCAGTTGTGCCACGTGGGGGTCAGCGTCACGTCCACATTGCCAATGCAGAAGCGCTCGCCAATGTCATGGCCGGTGGCGCCAGTCACATGCTCCTCGTCGCGGGCGACCTGCGCCACGTAGTGGGTTGCGTGGAGCTCGCCGGCCTTGTCCTTGATGCCAGCAAGCGTCTCGCGGGCAAAGTGATCGTTGTCGATGTGGGTGTAGAGCAGCGCGTCGAAGGCGGGCACGTCCTCGGGAAGGATGGGCGGCTCAACCAGAACGGGCATGTCGAAGCCAACGAGCAGCGGATCACACAGGATGGTGGTGCCGCGGCTGTTCAGCAGGAAGCCCGCATTGCCCAGCCAATAGACGGTGGTGGTGTCGCTGGGGCCAAAGGCCTCAAGCGGCAGGGCGACCGTCTCCCTCGGCATGGCCTGACCGGACGCGCTACGACGGATCTGTACGCTCATGAGGTTCCTCCTTGGTTGTGGACTTGATGCCATTTTACGAGCTACGCCAGCGCTCTTCCACGCACGGAACAGCGCTGGCGTCCACAAGTTGACGAACCATCTGAATTGTCCAGCAGGACGCTACGGTGCGGTTTGGGGGTAGCCCCCAAACCGCACTGACAGGCCTTAGAACGCGTACGGGTTGCCAGGCGTCCGCGCTCCCTCGAAGAGCTTCTCCATGCCGATACCGCGCATGCGCGTGATGAGCGTGGCAAGCTCCCGCTCTGGTGCGGGGAAGCCCGAGAGGATCCACGAGAGCGTCATCTGCACCGAGGCCATCGCGTGGTAGACGGTGGCAAGGCGCAGCTCCTCGGGCATGGGGTCGTCGCCCCAAAGGCTCTGGTGCCATGCTAGGTCAAACTCCTGCGCGCGCTTCATAGCGTGCTCAGAGAGGTTGTTCTGGTCATCCATCGCCGCCGCCTGCCGCATGAACGTGCCGTGCTCGCGCATGAGCGCAAGCGAGCGCTCAAGCTCGTCACGGTACGCAAAGCCGGTGGGCGTGCCGCTGAAGGCACACACTATGCGTCGCTCGTACACCTGACAGATGAGGTCGTTCTTGTCCAGGAAGTGGTTGTAGAACGTCTGCCTGCTCACGCCCGAACGCTGGAGCAGCTGCTTGACCGTCACGCGCTCAAGCGGCACCCCCTCGTCTTCAACCAGCGCGAGCAGGGCATCTATGACGATGCCTTCAACGTCGATGGCCATGACTATCGCAGCGCATCCTCAGCCCACGTGGCAAGCTTTGCCGCAGAGGGACGTCCGTTCAGCAGCCCACCGGCAACCACCGTGGCGCCCGGCACCAGCCCTTGCATGTGCTGCGCGGCTCCGCCAACGCCGCTGCCACCGCTCGTGGCAAACGGGACGATGGTCTTGCCAGAGAAGTCGTGCGCCTCGAGGAAGGTGTCCACGATGCGCGGCTCAACGTACGACCACACGGGGAAGCCCACGAACACCACGTCGTAGGCAGCAATGTTTGCAACCGTGCCCGCAATGGCCGGGCGCGACGCCTCGTCGTTCATCTCGATCGAAGAGCGACTGGCCTTGTCACGCCAGTTGAGGTCCGCCGCGGTGTACGGCACCTCAGGCGCGATCTCGAACAGGTCTGCTCCCACCGCAGCCGCAAGCTCTTTCGCCACGCGCGCGGTCGTTCCACTTGCACTGAAATACGCAACCAACGTCTTTGCCATGATTCCTCCTCGTTTCTCGCCTTTTCATTCCAAGCAACACTACAGCATGGAAGTGGTCCCACGCGCGCATCAAATCGACTACACCACCCGTTTTTCCTTCCAAGCACCACTGCGTTGGCGAGCAACCAGGAACACGGCGCGCACGAGCCAGTCTGCGCACATGGCCCAAGCGATGCCCATCACGCCCATGTCAAACACAACACCCAGCAGGTACGAGAGGGTAAGACGCACCAACAGCGTGCAGCCGATGGAGACCCACATGGTATAGGCCACGTCTCCCGTGGCGCGCAGGCCGTTGCCCAGGCAGCCCGAGAACGGGAAGATGAGCGCATTGAACACGTTGTGCAGCAGCACCAGCCTGAGGACGAGCGCCGTGGTCTCGGGCTCTAGCACGTAGAAGCTGAGGATGGTGGGCGTGGCCAGGTAGACCAGCGCGTTCCACACCACCGAGAAGACGAGCGCGATGCGGTTCATGCGCGAGAACGAGCGCTCAGCGGCGTCGGTGTCGCGCGCACCCATGCACTGGCCGATGACTGTGACGTAGACCGGGCCAAACGCCGCGCCAGCCAGCGCAGCGAGCGACCAGATGCTCTGCGCCACGCCGTTCGCGGCGATCTGGTAGGTGCCGAAGAGCGCGACGATGCTCGAGAGCGCGACCTTGACCAGCTGGAAGATGGCGTTTTCCGCGCCATTGGGGATGGCGATGCCCAGCACGCGCCTCAGCATGGGGGCGTCCCAGGCGCAGATGTCCTGCGTGCGATAGCGCACGGTCTTCTCGCGAAACGCAAACACGGTGATGATGACGGCCGAGACCACGCGCGCGATGGTAGAGGGCCACGCCACGCCTGCCACGCCAGCGCCCAGCACGAAGACGCCGATGTAGTTGCCCACCACGTTCACCACGTTGGAGACGATGGACACCCACATGGTCACGTTGGTCTTGCCCACGCTGCGGAAGAGCGCCGCGCCTGCGTTGTACACGGCGAGCGCAGGATACGAGAGCGCCGAGATGGTGAGGTAGGTGATACAGGCGGCCATGACGTCGGCCTCAACGCGGCCAAACATGAGCGTGAGCATCTGACGCCTAAAGGCCAAAACCAGCACGCTGACCACCAGCGAGAACACCACCGAGAACATGAGCAGCTGGCTTGCCGCGCGGCCCGCGAGCTTACGGTCGCGCGTACCCACGTACTGGCTCACCACCACGGCGCCGCCCGAGGCCAGGGCCGTGAAGAGGTAGATGAAGATGGTGTTGAACTGGTTGACGAGCGAGACGCCCGCTACCGCTGACTCGCCGGCGCGACTGATGAAGAACGTGTCTGCCAGACCCACCAGCATGAGCAGGAACTGCTCGAAGAAGAGCGGCACAATCATGGCCGCGAGGTCACGGTTTGAGAATGAGACCGAGGTAGATGGGGTCGTTTTGGCGTTGTCATCTTGCATTGCCACTGCTTGCTCCTTGTTTGCCTATCTGCGGCTTGATGCGTCCGCGGTATTGTTCGCATCCTATTGTCTCGGCAAAGCATGCGTATTACCAATGCTTATGTCTCATCCATTACATGAGGGAATGGTATGGCTCGCTCGCGCAACTCGGGGAAGGCCTTTTTTGTGCATAAGTGCAACTAATACCAGACATGAGTGACTGCAATTGTTCATAAGCTACTTGGCGCGTACCATACTGGTAAACGCAAAGCGCCACCCACCAAGGAGGAACGAAAGATGGCTAAAGAGACCACCACGCCGCAGCTGACGGCCGAGAACGCGCGGGCTGCAATGAAGGCGCTGCTTGAGCAGGAACGCATGCTGCGCTACGAGTCCTTTGGGGCGTATGAGGCCCTTGAGCTGGGGCGCATTGCCGCGTCGCTTGCGCCGGACTTTGGCGAGGGCATCAGTGTGACCATCACGCGCGAGGCCGACGGCGTGCGCATGTTCCAGTGGGTGGCCGACGACAAGAACGAGAAGAACCTGCTCTTTGCGGACGGCAAGCGCAAGGCTGCCTTGAAGGCGGGGCACGCCAGCCCATGGACGCAGCTTGAGGCAACCGTCGCGGGAGACCCCTCAACTGTGTGGACCAATGTGCCTGACGAAGTCCCCCGCCTGCGGCGCGTTTCCCATCCGCGTGGGCGACGATTGGGTTGCCACCATGGCCGTGAGCGGCTACATGGAGGGTCTCGACCACGAGATCATCCTGCGGGCCCTCGAGAAGGCGCTCGAGGTGAAGGTTCCCCGCTGGAACACTCCCGTAGCGTAGCCGATAACATCAAACCTGCAACCAATGCGCCACGGGGGTCGGACCCTCGTGGCGCATTGGTTACGTTGTTGATGTATTTAGGCGATGTCCGACTCTGACAGCATGGGTGCTCTGAACTGCTCGTCGTTCTTATGCCTGATGAAGAAGATAACGAGTACCACCAACGTTACGAGAGCGAATGCGGCCAGCGAAACGGAGAGGTAAGCTGCGTTCTCCCCAAGCGCGGCGAGCCACTCATCGCTCAAGCCAAAGTCATACGCGCCATGCAGCAACCATGGCACCGCCACGCCCAGGACCGACCACTTCTTGTCGCCAGTCTTCTTACCCTTGCCCAGGAAGTAACCCATGATGAACGCATAACCGCCGTGCATGGCGGTAATGCCTCGCACCAGCATCGTAATCGCGTCGGCGCCAACAGCGTAGAAAAGGTCCTCAATGAGACCGAAGCCGAGGCCTACCAAAACCATGAGGATGATGTAGTCAAGCCACGACCAATTGCGCTCGTACTTCTGAAGCAGCCTGTGGAACATGAAGCATTTGCAGAGCTCCTCCGAGAGCGCGAGCACTATGAATCGGTGATACGCGGCCTTGAGCATGCCCGACATGCCCAGCAGGGTGAGGCCGATTTCGATAAGGGCAAGGGCCGCCGAGCAGGCCGCCACGGGGAAGATGGAAAGGAAGCCCTGGATAAGGCCCTTGTTGCAGATGCCCTTGAACTCTTCGTCACCCTCGATCGAGCGCAACCACAAGAAGAGGCCAATGGAGGGAAGAAGGCTACCAATGAACGCGAGAGCAAGCAAAACCATAAGAACGTCCAATCGAAGTGTGGAAAGACAGCCGCATAGATTGTACTCTGCAAGCGTGCTCGCGAGCTGAACGTATTGCTCCCAGCGAACTCATTTGAAAGAATCGAGCCTCTGCCGTAGAGAGCGGCATGGACGATGGCGGCGTGGCCTCATGAGCTACACCTGGTGGTAGCTGCACCACGAGGGTCGGACCCTTGTGGTGCAGTCTCTACGAGACCACATTGGAGCCCCAAAAGGCGTATCTCAATCGGGAATTCTACTGTGCCAGCTCGAAGCCGAGCTCGTGCGCCTTCTGGCACTCTTTGGGAAAGACCTTCTCGTGGCGACGCTGCTTAGCGTCTGCGTCAAACATCGTCCACGGCCAATCGGTCTTGTCATAGTCCTTGAGCTGCAGCGTATTGCCCGCCACGAAGGTCTTGGTGGGCCCCACAAAGCGAGAAAGCGTCTGCTTGTAGTTGCGCACAAGCCCCGCGTAGGCAATGTCCGGCGCGTTGCTCGTCATGATGAGCAGCACGGGAACGGGCCGCTCGTTGCAGCATGGCCGCTCCTTGTTGTAGGTGAGGTTCTGGAAGACGAGCCGCTCGTACAGCGCGCGGAATGACGCCGTCAGCTCACCTAGGTAGTTAGGTGAGCCAATGATGAGTCCGTCCGCCTCGCGGATGGCGTCGAGTACGGGTGTGAGTGCGTCGCGGCACACGCAGCGGCCAGCGTTGCGCTCCCGCTTGCACCCAAAGCACGAGATGCAGCCGGTGTAGCGCTCAAGGCGGAAGAGGTCGAAGCGCTCGATGGTGGCGCCAGCCTCCTCAGCACCGGCAGCAGCCTCGGTCAGCAGCGTGTCCGTGTTCCAGCCCTTGCGCGGCCCCGCGTTTACGACGACGATCTTCTTTTCCATGTTCCTCTCCCCCTCGTTTGTGCTCCCCGCATGAGGCAGATTATCCGCCGAAGCTGTCGTGCGCGTCGCAACGCTAGGCAGAATTACCGACCAAGGGAAATCGCCCCTCTCGCCAACTGGGGTTTTGCAGGCGAGAGGGGCTGTGGTCGGTAATTCTGGCCTTATCGGATGACGGCACACCATAGCTCGAACCCTGCCCAGCCTGCGGTGTTCAGAAACTGAACCAAGCGCTCGCCAACTCCGAAGGGCTCGGCTTCCCGCCGTATAACCAAGACGTCAGCAAAACGCGGGTCATCCGCGGTGCAATCGGAAGAAGGGAAGAGTCATGGCAAGGGATTGGAACAAGCTCGCCGCTGAGATCGTGGACCTGGTAGGAGGCGAGGCCAACATCAACTCGATCACGCACTGCATCACGCGCCTGCGCTTCCAACTCAAGGACGAGTCCGTCGCAAACGACGAGGCAATCAGCGCGCTTGACGGCGTCATTCAGGTGATGCACGCCAACGGCCAGTATCAGGTGGTCATTGGTTCGCAGGTCGAGGCTGCCTACGACGCGGTGCTTGCCCTGCTGCCCAGCAAGGGCGCCGGCAGCGTGCCCGAGGACGACGCTGATGCCGCGAACAAGAGCATCAAGGACAAGCTCATGGACATCATCTCGGGCGTGTTCCTGCCCATGATCGGCGCCATGAGCGCTGCCGGCCTGATCAAGGCCTTGGCCGTCACCTTGTCTACGTTCGGCTTGGTCGACCCATCATCCACCACCTACACTGTCCTCAACTGCATGGCGATGGCTTCTTCCAGTTCCTGCCCCTGTTCCTCGGCTATACGGCAGCCCAGAAGCTTGGCGCCACGCCCTTCCTCGGCATGGCCGTGGGAGCCTTCCTCTGCCACCCCCAGATGGTGGCCCTGCAGAGCAACCTTGACGCCGCCGCAGCCGCGGCTGCCACCGATCCGGTCATGGCGACGTTCTTCGGCATCCCGGTAATCCTCCCCGCCGCCGGGTACCTGCAGTCGGTCGTTCCCATCGTGCTCGCATGCGCCATGCTCGCCCCGCTGGAGAGGTTCTTCAGGCGCGTGATTCCCGAGGTGATACGTGGCGTCTTCGCACCGATGCTCTCGCTGCTCATCACCTGCGCCGCGACCGTCCTGGTTGTGGGTCCGGTTGCCAACACCCTGTCTAACCTCATCGCTCAGGGCCTGCTCGCCATCCTAAACGTCGCCCCCGCCATCGGCGGCGCTGCCATCGCCTTCGCCTGGCCGTTCCTCATCATCTTCGGCATGCACTGGGGCCTTATCCCCGTCATGATGGCCAACTTCGGCACCCTCGGCTACGACTTCATTGTGCCCCTCACCGTGGGCACCAACTTCGCCGTGGGCGCGGTGCTGCTTGCCGTCTTCCTCAAGACCAAGAAGAAGGACCTCAAGGACACCTGCGTCGAGACGCTCGCCTCGGCATGGCTCGCTGGTGTGACCGAGCCGGGCATCTACGGCGTGCTGCTGCGCTTCAACCGCACCTTCATCTGCATGGCCCTGGGTTGCGCCGTTGCCGGTGCCATCGGCGGCATTGCAAGCCTGCACCAGACCGTATTCCTCACTGCGTCGGTGCTCACGCTTCCCGCCCTCTATGGCGACATGGGCATCTGGCAGGTTGTCCAGGCGCTCGCTGCCGTCGTGGTCGCCTTCGTCCTCACGTACCTCTTTGGCTACAGCGACAAGACGGCTGAGTAGCTTCCTTTCTTTCGCCGACGCTCGCTCGCTTATCGAGCGTCACCTTCCGAGCGGGGTGTCTGCAGCGGCGGGCACCCCGCACCCGCGCGATATTATGTAGTTGCACATTTGTTGTCACTTACGGCGACATCCACGGCACGCCAAACGCCTCCTACGGACAGAAGGGATAGTCCCATGGCACCAGAGAGCCTTTCCCCTTTCAGAAGGAAGAACTACAGCCTCGGGGGGAGGCTCATCCACGTGCTGAACGAGAACGACATCGACAGCACCTCGTACGCCATCGCCCGCTACCTTCTGGACAACTACAGCCGCATCGGTGAGGTAGGCATCGAAGAGATCATGCAGACCTGCTTTGTGTCGCGCTCGGGGGTGCGCCGCTTCTACCGCTCGATTGGCTTCGAGAATCTCTCTGATGCACGCGGCTACGCGGACGAGCACGCGCGTCTCAAGCGCCTGTACTGCGGCTACGCATCCGACACAGACTACGGATACAGCCTTGCCGAGCTTGTCGCTGAGTCCCTCGCCAACGTTGATCAGCTGCTCTACGACGGCAAGATTGACGAGCTCGCGCAGCTCATACATGACGCGCGCGAAGTGATAATCGTGGCTTCAGGGATGTCGGGAAGTGGCCTGGCCGACCTTCAGGCGGCCCTGAACGTCTTGGGCAAGACCCCGCTTGTGGTCACCGACTCGACAAACCCCGAGGAGGTCATCGGCCGCATGGAGGAGGGCGATCTGCTGATCGTCATCTCCATAACGGGTTACTTTGCGGCACACTACGGCACGTGCATCCGCAGCTGCAAGGCCACGACGGCACTGGTCACCACGTCTGAGGAGCCGGCGCTGCTGGGCGCCTTTAACCATCTTTATCGCCTGGGGCCCTACGTGGGCATGCGACATCGCTCGCCCTACTCCAGCTATGGCATCTCGTTTTTCTGCGAGCTGCTGTATATACGCTACTCGGCACTCTTCGCCCCCTGGGAGGAGAGGCCGGGCGACGGCGAGGTGTCCAAGAGTTGAACCACTTTTCCGGGGCATCCATGTGGGGCGCCCCGGCCGCTATTGTTGATGGTGAACCAAGACAGACTACAGACGAAAGGGTGCGCACCATGACCGAGAACAGCAGCTTCCCCCATATCGAGACCATTGACGGCAACGCCACGCTGGTGGTGGGCGGCAAGCCCTTCCTGATGCGCGCCGGTGAGACGCACAACTCCACCGGGTCCAGCCTTTCCTGGATGGCGAAGGCGTGGGACAAGGCTGAGCAGCTGGGCATGAATACCCTGCTGGTGGCCGTCACGTGGGAGCTGGTGGAGCCCGAGGAGGGCGTCTTTGACTTCACGGGTGTGGACGCGCTGATTGACCAAGCCCGCGAGCGTGGCAGACACCTGGGACTGCTATGGTTTGGCGCCTGGAAGAACGGCCAGTGCATGTATGCGCCGGACTGGGTGCTCTCTGACCCCGACCGCTTCTGGCGCGCCGAGGCCGTAAAGGGCCAGCGCAAGACCACGCTCACCAACTTCTACAACATGCCGTACAGCACGCTTTCGGCCTTCTGCGAGGAGACGCTGAAGGCAGATGCGAACGCCTTCGCGCGCCTGATGGC
>DJXA01000084.1:34583-35902 GCA_002449555.1 Atopobiaceae bacterium UBA7016
CGAACGCCTTCGCGCGCCTGATGGCCCACCTGCGCGAGTACGACGGCGGCACCGGCACCGTAGTGCTGGTGCAGGTGGAGAACGAGTGCGGCCTGATGGGTGCCGCGCGCGACCACTGCGACGAGGCGGACCGCCTGTTTGCCGAGCAGGTGCCGGCGGGGCTCGTTGCCTTCATGCGCGAGCACGCGGATGGCCTGGCGGCAGACGTGGCTGCCGCGCTGGCAGCTGGTGCTGCCGAGGGCACGTGGGAGGAAGTCTTTGGCCCGGTAGCCGAGGAGATGTTCCAGACTTACTACACGGCCGCCTATGTGGATGCCGTTGCCTCGGCCGGCAAGGACGAGTATCCCATCCCCATGGCCGTTAACTGCTGGCTGGACAAAGGCCACGAGCCGGGGCGCTTCCCCACGGGCGGCCCCAACGCGCGCGTGCTCGAGATCTGGAAGTGGGCGGCTCCCTCGCTTGACGCCTGTGGCCCGGACATCTACGTGCGCACCTTCTGCGACGACTGCGACAACTACCGCAAGCTGGGCAATCCGCTGTTCATTCCCGAGACCGCGACACACGCGTACGCTGCTCCCCGTGCCATCTGGACGACGGGACACCACCACGCGCTCTGCTTCTCGCCCTTTGGCTTCGAAGAGATGGGCGAGCCTTTCGACGACAGCGTGGGCGTGCTCTTTGGCATGGACACCTCCGACCCTGCGCTGCGCACGCCGCAGAACGTTGACGAGTACCGTGCTGCGATGGAGGAACTCGCCGGGCTCTTCTGGTACGCGGGCGGATACGGCAACATGGAGGCCGTCATTAGCGAGCGCGGCAAGAAGCAGACGCTTGAGCTGGGCAACTGGGTGCTCGACGTGACGTTTGGCGACACTCCGGGTGCGGTGCTGGCGCTGCCCGTCTCAGACGACGAGGCCTTTGTGCTGGGCATGAGCGCCAACTTCTTCTGGCACTCCGCGTCCGAGGGCAAGCCCCACTGCGACCTCTTGGCCTGCGAGGACGGACGCTTCGTGGACGGCATGTGGGTGCGTGACCGTCGCCTCAACGGCGACGAGACCACCATGCCCGCCTTCGAGGGCCCGACGCTCCTACGCTTGAAGACCTTCTGCTACGCATAAAGCCGAGTTGCCTGAATGTACGTTGGGGGTAGCCCCTTTTGTTGCATACAACAAAAGGGGCTACCCCCAACGTACATGAACGATGCAGTTAGAGCTTCTCGGAGAAGAACGCCGTCAGCTTGGCAAGCGCGTCGTCCACCATGCCGGGCCTCCAGTAGAGGTCCACGTGCGTGGCGCCTGCCACGGTATAGAGCTCCTTGT
>DJXA01000085.1:0-8942 GCA_002449555.1 Atopobiaceae bacterium UBA7016
CTTCCACCGCATCATCGACGGCTTCATGATCCAGGGCGGTGACCCTCTGGGCAACGGCACCGGTGGCTCCAGCCGCCTCATCCTGGGCGAGTTTGCCGAAAACGGCATCGACAACCCCATCTCGCACAAGCGAGGCGTCATCTCGATGGCGCGTGCGTATGACCTCAACTCGGCGAGCTCGCAGTTCTTCATCGTGCACCAGGACAGCGACTTCCTGGACGGATCCTATGCCGCCTTCGGCACCGTGACCGAGGGCATCGAGGTCGTCGACGCCATTGCCACCACGGTCCCGGTACAGGACGACAACGGCACGGTCAATCGTGCCGACCAACCCACCATCACCTCCATCAAGGTCATCGACTAGCGGCTCGCGAGGTGGCGGCTCGCCCCGTTGGATGACCGAATGCGACGCCACGTGCGTCTGGGCGGGGCCAGCCCTCCTTTGTACGCGATTGGCTATCATGGATGCGGCCCAAACCCGTCCAAAAGGAGCCTTTCATGGAAGACCGCCTTGCCCGGCAGCTTGCCTTTGCGCTGGAGATCGACAAGGAGAAGTCGGTGTTTCGGCAGACGCACCTGTCGGGCCACGGACGAAACGAGAACGACGCCGAGCACGCGTGGCACATGGCCATCATGGCGTACCTCCTGCGCGAGCATGCCAACGAGGACGTGGACATCGCGCGGGTCATGCTCATGTGCCTGATCCATGACGTGGTGGAGATTGACGCGGGCGACACCTATGCCTACGACGCCGAGGGGCTGAAGACCCAGGCCGCGCGCGAGGAGGCCGCCAAGCAGCGCATCTTTGGTCTGCTGCCAGACGACCAGGCAGCTGAGCTCATGGCGCTCTTCGACGAGTTCGAGGCGTACGAGACGCCCGAGTCGAAGTTCGCCCATGCCATGGACAACCTGCAGCCGCTCATGCTCAACACGAGCAACGGCGGGGGAGACTGGGCGGAGCATGGCGTCTCGGCCGAGCAGGTCTACGGCCGCCAGCGCAAGACGGCGCTTGGCTCGCAGGTCATCTTCGACGAGGTCATCGACCCTGCCATCAAGGAGCATGTCGAGCTCGGCAACATCAAGCCCTAAACCAACCTGCACTACCAAGGTCCTGGGCCAAATGGTCAGGTCGTCTGGCTCCGCTTGCGCCGAGTGCGTAACTATCGCTGGTTCAACTGCTGATACTTTCGGTAAAACAGCAGGTAGATGTATCATGCAACCTTTGATGAGGCATCAACCTGCTCCAAAAGTTACGCATTCGATGAGGTGTCAGCATGTGAGCGCGGAGTCCAAGTTCGCTTTTTGGACATCTGGGAAAGCGCGAGAAGCTCCTCTGGATGAGTGGCCAAGTGCCGGACGCGAGCTTGATAGCGTGTCCGCATATCAAGCTCATCCTGATTGCAGGCTGTGACGCTCGATCCAAGGGTCTGAGCCACGATGCCGGCAATACGATCGATCTCGTGGTAGCTCCGCATGTGTTCGCTTGTGACGGTGATAACGCGATACTCCATTTCCACCAGCACATCTCGGCGTCGAGCATCGTTTGCGATGCGTGATGACGCGCTGTGATGCAGGTCGCTGTCGTACTCGATGACCAATCCTTTGCTCTCCCAGAGGAGATCGGGCGTGATGTGGTCGTCGACCCACAGATCACGAGCGCGCCCCTCAACGAGAAGTGACCGATTAAGCTCTGGCGCCGCAAGCCCGTATCCCCCGGTGGCACAAGGCATATGCAGCATGAGGGTGAGCGCCACTTCCATGGGAGATGCGGCACCGCCGAGGACCTGTGGTACAACGCGAAGTGCTCGCCGCTTCCCACGGATAGGTGGCAAAGACTCCGCGGCGGCTACTAGGGCCTGGGGAGTGCATGTCTGGGCGCGTGGAAAGGCCCCGTCAGATGAGATGCCATACCGCCCGCAAAGCTCATAGCCAAGAAAGAGCAGCTGATCGTCGTCGAGATCGTTTGCCATTTGGAGAAAGGCGCAGGGCGCGGTTGAAACATACAATCCGCGACTGATCCGATGCGCTTGATAGTGATCATCGAGAGCGGTTACAAGATGGCTGCTGATGAGCGCGTTGCGTCGGCGATCGTCTTTCGTGCTGACGATGACCTGGTAGGGAGCGGTGAGCTTCCCCAGCTGCGTGATATGTCGTTCAAGCCTCGTCCTGCTTGCCTCAAGCGATGATGGCGGTAGCCCCCAAGTGTTTGCTAGCAGCGACAGGTCATTGTTTGAGCGCAGCCATTCAACGGCAGTGCCCTTGCCCAGCAGAAAAGCCATGAATGCATCCTTACGTATGGAGTTATGCGTCTAGCATGACCTTTCGAGTCAGTTGTTCCAATACGGATACAAGAGGTACGCCGAGTGCGTAACTATTGCTGGTTCAACTGCTGATGTACATAACAAAAGAGCAGGTAGATGCATCATTAAATGTTGGATGAAGCATCTACCTGCTCTAAAAGTTACGCACTCGATGACGCGCCGTATCCGCGTGAGGCTCCGTAACCGCGCGAGGCGCTTTGGCAGTTAGTCGTTCCAGGCGAGGGCCACGGCCTCGTAGGGGCGTAGCGTCAGCTTGCCGGCCTCGAGGAGCGCATCACCGTAGTTGCCCACCAGCGTCTGCGCCTGGTCGAAGGGTGCGGAAAGCTGCTGCTCGTCGCCCGAGAAGTTGCAGAGCACCACGACGCGCCATGCGCTGCCTTCCGGGGCGTTCTCCAGCGTGCGCTCGTAGGCGATGATGGGCGTGCCCTCATAGCCGTCAAAGAAGCGAATCTCGCCTTCGGCAATAATGGGCTCGCCCTTGCGCAGGGCAATAAGCTGCTGGTAGTAGGCGTAGACACTCTTCTGGTCACCCAGCTCGGCAGCCGCGTTGATCCACGTGTGGTTGCCCGAGACGCCAATCCACGGCGTGCCTGTGGTAAAGCCTGCCGTCGCGCTTCCGTCCCACTGCATGGGCGTGCGCGCGTCGTCGCGCGAACGCTCGTGCACCACATGGAACGCCTCGTCTGCCGTCAGGCCGCGGTCCTGCAGAATCTGGAAGTAGTTGATGCTCTCCACGTCGCGGTACTGGTCGATGCTCGTGAAGTCGGGGTTGGTCATGCCCAGCTCCTCGCCCTGGTAGATATAGGGCGTGCCCTGCATGAGGTGCGTGCAGGTGGGAAGCAGCGTGCTGGAGGCGTACCAATGCGTGTCGGTGTTGCCAAAGCGCGAGTTGGGGCGCGGCTGGTCGTGGTTAGACCAGAAGAGCGCGTTCCAGCCGTCCTGCTCCTGCATGCCCTCCTGCCAGGTGCGGAAGACCGTACGCAGTTGGTCGATGTCCATCGGCTGAAGTGCCCACTTGTCACCGCCCGCATAGTCAGCCTTCAGGTGGTGGAAGCTGAAGGCCTGAGAAAGCTCGTGGTGCGCAGGGTTGGTGTAGCGCACGCAGTTCTCCAGTGTGGTGGAGCTCATCTCGCCCACGGTGACACAACCGTCAATGCCGCCGCGCTCAACCAGCTCCTGCAGGTACTCATGCACGTGCGGGCCGTCGGTGTAGAACTGGCGGCCGTCTCCGCCCGTTGGGTCGTCCTGCCAGCCCTCGACCTTGCTGATGAGATTGACCACGTCAAAGCGGAAGCTGTCCACGCCCTTCTTGCGCCAGAAGCGCAGGATGCTGGCCATCTCGTCGCGAACGTCGGGATTGTCCCAGTCAAGGTCGGCCTGGGTCACATCAAACAGGTGCAGGTACCACTTGTTGAGCTGCGGTACGTACTCCCACGCGCTGCCGCCAAACTTGCTCTGCCAGTTAGTGGGAGGCTCGCCGGGGTTGTCCTCCGTGGCATCGGGCGCCGCGTCCACAAACTTGTAGTACGCCAGGTAGCGATCCTCGCCGGCTAGCGCGCGCTTGAACCACTCATGGGTGGTGGACGTGTGGTTGAAGACCATGTCCAGCATCAGCGAGATGCCGCGCACCTTGGCCTCGCGCGCAAGCTCCTCGAAATCTGCCATCGTGCCGAAGAGCGGGTCGATGGCGCGGTAATCAGTCACGTCGTAGCCGTTGTCTGCCTGCGGGCTGGGGAAGAATGGCGTGATCCACAGCAGGTCAACGCCAAGGCCCGCAAGGTAGTCGAGCCTCGAGGTGATGCCCCTCAGGTCACCGATACCGTCACCGTCCGAGTCCTGAAACGACCGAATGTAAATCTGGTAGGCAACCTTGTTGCCAAGTTCGCTCGCGCGCGGGTTCATGACGGCTCCTTCGGTAGGTGGGCGATAGCTCTATGATACGAAAGAAATGGCAGGTAGTGAGGTGTAAGCAGCAACATATAGGTCATACACAGCAATCGGTCGCCCGCTGGCCGGCGGGCGACCGATTAGGAAGGGTTGCCGCTGACCAGGCGGCATTACGTAAGGGGCCTACGCAATGACCACGTAGGCCTCGTACGGCTGAAGGACGCCGTCCTTGTGCTCGGCGTAGTTCCCAATGAGGCGCTCGCCGGCGCCGTCAAAGAGGTCGCAGGGCACCTCGGCGTCAGAGTAGTTGCAGGCCACGGTGATGGTCTTCCCGTCAAGCTTGCGGCGATATGCCCAGATGGTGGGGTCGTCCTCAAGCAGCGGTTCGTAGGAGCCGTACACGATGATGGGCATCTCGTGGCGCAGCTCGATGAGCTTGCGGTAGTACGAGAAGACGGAGTTGGGGTCGTCCACCTGGGATGCCGCGTTGATCTCAACATGGTTGGGGTTGATCTCGATCCACGGCGTGCCTGTGGTAAAGCCCGTGCCGTCGGTGGCGTCCCACTGCATGGGGGTGCGGCAATTGTCGCGGGCCACATTGTCAAAGGCGGCCAGCATCTGCTCGTGCGTGCAGATGTGCTGCTCCTCCACGGCTTGGCGATAGATGCCCAGCTCCTCAACGTCGCGGCACTGGTCAAGGCTCGTGAAGTGCATGTTGGTCATGCCCAGCTCCTCGCCCTGCAGGATGTAGGGCGTGCCCTTCATGAAGTGCAGGCAGGTGGCGAGCATCTTTGCCGACACCTCGCGCCACTCGGGAGAGTCGTTGCCAAAGCGCGATACGGCGCGCGGCTGGTCGTGGTTGTTCCAGAAAAGGCTGTTCCACGACTCACCCTCAAGGCCCAGCTGCCACTTGTTGAGCAGTGCCCTCACCTTGGGCATCTGCGGCTTGTTGACGCCCCATTTGCCGGTGAAGGCGCCAGCGGTGGTCTTCCACGCGCTGACGTGCTCAAACTGGAAGATCATGTCCAGCTCGGTACCGTCGGCGTTGGCGTAGCGCTTGGCCTGCTCAAGGTTGACGCCCTGGGCCTCGCCCACGGTCATGATGTCGTAGCGCGAGAGCACCTTCTCGTTCATCTCCTGGATGAACTCGTGCACGCGCGGGCCGTTGGTGACGTAGGGGCCGTACTCGCCAAAGCCGTTCTTCTTGGGCTTGCCGTCGGGGAAGTTCTGGTCCTTGCTGATCATCGAGATGACGTCAAAGCGGAAGCCGTCTACGCCGCGGTCGCACCACCAGCTCATGAGGTCGCAGACCTCTTGGCGCACGCGCGGGTTCTCCCAGTTGAGGTCAGGCTGCTTGACGGAGAAGCAGTGCAGGTACCACTGGTCGGTAAGCTCGTCGTACTGCCACGCCGAGCCCGAGAAGGTGCTCTCCCAGTTGTTGGGCGGAAGCTTGGTACCGTCCTCGGCAATCTTGCCGTCCTTCCACACGTAGTAGTCGCGGTAGGGGTTGTCGAGGCTCTTGCGGCTCTCCTTGAACCACCAGTGCTCGTCGGAGGTGTGGTTGGCCACCAGGTCCATGATGAGCTTGATGCCCAAACTGTGGGCCGTGGCCAGCATGTCGTCAAAGTCCTCGAGCGTGCCGTACTGGGGGTCGATAACGCGGTAGTCGGCGATGTCATAGCCGTTGTCGTCCATGGGGCTCAGGTACACCGGGCTCAGCCAGATGACGTCGATGCCGAGTTTGGCCAGGTACGGCAGGCGCTCCTTCAGGCCACGCAGGTCACCGATGCCATCGCCGTTACTATCCTGAAAGCTCTGCGGATAGACCTGGTAGCACACCACTTCTTTCCACCAGATGCGCTTTTCTTCTGCCATAGGGATCTCCTTGCTTGTTGAGGTGGGGCCAGAAGGTCGGACCCTCTGGTCCCTGGCCGGTAGTGGGTCGTTAGGCGCGCCAGATCAGGGCCGTGCCCTCCCACGGGCGAAGCGTGCCAGAGGCACCCGGCTCGTCGTAGTTGCTGATTAGCACCTCGCCGCCCTCGCTGGCGACTGCGGGCTGCTCGTCGCCAGAGAAGTTGCACTGCACGAGCATGCGCGTGTCGCCCATCGTGCGCTCGTAGGCAATCACCTGCGCGGCCGGGCTCTCAACAAAGTGCACGTCACCGGCCTGAATGATCTCCTCGGCCTTGCGCAGCGCGATGAGGCGCTTGAAGAACGCAAAGACGGAGTTCTCGTCGGCAACCTCGGCCTTGGCGTTCAGCCACGTGTAGTTGCCGCCCACGCCGATCCACGGCTCAACGGTGGAGAAGCCCGCGTAGGCCGAGTCGTCCCACTGCACGGGGGTGCGGCCGTTGTCGCGCGACTTGTAGGCGATGATGTCAAAGGCCTCCTGCTCGGACAGCCCCTGCTCGTCCTGCATGATGTGGTAGTAGTTGATGCTCTCCACGTCGCGGTACTGGTCGATGCTCGTGAAGCCCGGGTTGGTCATACCCAGCTCCTCGCCCTGGTAGATGTAGGGCGTGCCGCGCAGCAGAAACGTGCACACGGGCAGCATCTTTGCGGAGCGCTCCCAGCTCTCGCGCGTGGTGTCGTCGCCAAAGCGGGTGGATGGGCGCGGCTGGTCGTGGCAAGTCCAGAACACGGCGTTCCAGCCGCCGGCCGCGGTCATTTCCTCCTGCCAGCTGCGGAAGGTTTCGCGCAGCATGGGGATGTTGGCCTTGGCCTTGGCCCAGCGGTTGCCGTTCACGTTGTCCACGCGGAAGTGGTGGAACGAGAACGCCATGGCCAGCTCGTGGTTCTCGGGCTTGGAGTACTCGATGCAGTGCTCGATGGTGGTGGAGCTCATCTCGCCTACGGTCATCATGCCGTCGATCTCGCCCTCGCGCGAGAGCAGCTGCAGGTACTCGTCAACGTGCTCGCCGTCGGTGTAGAAGCGCCTGCCGTCGCCCTCGAAGTCGTCCTCGAAGGTCTCGGGCTTAGAGATGTTGTTGACCACGTCAAAGCGGAAGCCCTTGACGCCCTTCTCCTTCCAGAAGCGAAGCACGGCGGCCAACTCGGAGCGGACCTCGGGGTTGCGCCAGTTGAGATCGGGCTGGCTCACGTCGTACAGGTGCAGGTACCACTTGTTCATCTGAGGCGAGAACTCCCAGGCAGATCCGCCAAACTTGGAGTCCCAGTTGCTGGGGGCCTTGCCGGGGTTGTCGGCCGTGGCGCCGGGCTCGGGGTCCTGCAGCAGGTAGTAGGCCTGGTACTTGGGGTCGCCGGCAAGCGCCTTCTGGAACCACTCGTGCTGGTCGGACGTGTGGTTGAAGACCATGTCCAACATCAGGCCGATGCCGCGCTTGTCGGCCTCGCGCACCAGCTCGTCGAAATCGTCCATGGTGCCGAAGACGGGGTCGATGTTGCAGTAGTCGGCCACGTCGTAGCCGCCGTCCTTCAGCGGGCTTACGAAGAACGGGGTAATCCACAGGTAGTCAACGCCCAGCTCGGCCAGGTAGTCAAGACGTGCGGTGATGCCGGCGAGATCGCCCACACCGTCACCGTTGGAGTCGTTAAAGGAGCGGATGTAGATTTCGTAAGCAACCTTGCTACCCAGCTCGATGGCGCGTTCGTTGTTGCCAATTGCCATGTCCGTGTCCTTTCTTCGCAAGACGGGACCAACCCGTCCGCGTGGATGGCTAAAAAAGAGGGGATGGCCGTGTTGGTCACCCCCTCTGGTGAGTCCTTTGGGGTGAAACCCTCAGGAGTTGCGTTGAGAAGCTACTTGGTGAGCGTGCAGGACGTCTCGCCGGCCTTCACTTCGCCGGTCTTGGCCTTGATGCTCGAGAAGGCGTCGCTGTTGGTGACGACAACCATGGTGGCCGTGTCCTTGCCAGCGGCCCTGACGGCGGCCAGGTCGACTTCCATGAGCAGGTCGCCAGCCTTGACGGCGTCGCCGGCCTTGACATGGGCGGTGAAGGGCTTGCCGCCCAGCTCGACGGTGTCAACGCCGATGTGGATGAGGATCTCGGTGCCGTCGTTGGCAACCAGGCCAAGGGCGTGCTTGGTGTCGAAGACCATGGTCACGCTACCGGAGACGGGGGAGTAGATCGCGCCCTCAGAGGGCTCGATGACCACGCCGTCGCCCATGGCGAGGGAGGCGAACACGGCGTCGGGGGCCTCGGACATGGCCTTGGCGTAACCGTCGGCGACGGCCGCGAGGGTGCCGGGGGCGTCGATGGCGTCGACGTGAGCGGCGGCGGGAGCGATGGCGTTGTCAGCGGCGGCAGCGGCGACGGCCTGGGCCTGCTTGTCGATGCCCTGGCGCTTGCCGACGATGAAGGTCAGGATGAACGGCACGACGATGGCGACCAGCATGCAGAGGGCGTACGGGAGCATGCTCTTGGGCTGCATGGCGAGGATGCCAGGCAGGCCGCCGACGCCGATGGCGTTAGCCGTGCAGCTGAAGGCGCAGGACAGGAAGCCGGCGATGGCGGAGCCGATCATGGCGCAGACGAACGGGAAGACGTACTTCAGGTTGACGCCGAAGATGGCGGGCTCGGTGACGCCCAGGTAGCAGGAGATGCAAGCCGGGATGTTGACCTGCTCGGCATCCTCGTCGCCCTTCTGGAGCATGATCATGGCGAGGACGGCAGAGCCCTGAGCGATATTGGACAGAGCGATCATCGGCCAGAGCATGGTTCCGCCGTAGTCGGCGATGAGCTGCAGGTCGATGGCGTTGGTCATGTGGTGCAG
>DJXA01000085.1:9025-21700 GCA_002449555.1 Atopobiaceae bacterium UBA7016
CCGGTGATCACGAGCGGAGCGTAGACGCCGCCGAAGATGGCGCCGAAGAGCACGCGGAAGTTGCCGGTGATGCCAGCGTTGACGACGGAGGAGACGCCAGTGCCCAGAGCCCAGCCGATGGGGCCGAGGACGAAGTGGGCAGCCATGACGCCCAGCAGGATGGAGCAGAAGGGCACGACGATCATCTGGACGATGGACGGCGTGATCTTCTTGAAGAAGCGCTCAAGGTAGTTGAAGGTGATGGCGGCAAGGATGGCCGGGATGACCTGTGCCTGGTAGCCAACCATGTGCACCTTGGCGAAGCCAAAGTTCCAGCTGTACTGCTCCCAGGTCTCAGCCGTGGCGCCGGCAACACCGTAGGCATTGAGCAGCTGGCTGGAGACGAGCGTGAGGCCCATGACGATGCCGAGCATCTCGGTGCCGCCCATCTTGCGGGTGACGGACCAGCAGATGCCCACGGGGATGCCCAGGTGGAAGACGGCCTCGCCGATGAGCCACAGGAAGTGGTTCACGCCGGACCAGAAGACGGACATGGAGGCCAGGGTGGCGTTGCCGTCAGGCCCGAAGTAGGGCATGTCGCCTAGGACGTTACGGAAGCCAAGGATCAGGCCGCCGGTGATGATGGCGGGGATGAGCGGTGCGAAGACTTCGGCGATGGCGCCCATCAGACGCTGCAGCGGGTTGCCCTGCTTGGCGGCGATGGCCTTGGCCTCGTCCTTGGAGACGCCGGTGATGCCGGAGATGGCGACGAACTCGTCATAGAAGTCGGTGACCTCGTTGCCAATGATGACCTGGAACTGGCCAGCCTGCGTGAAGCTGCCCTTGGCGGACTTCAGCGCCTCAATGGCGGGCACGTCGGCGATGCTGGGGTCAACCAGCGTGAAGCGCATGCGGGTGACGCAGTGCGTGAGAGCGGCGATGTTCTCCTTGCCGCCCACGAGGCGCAGCATTTCGCGCGCATCGGACTCAAACTTACCCATGGTTCCCTTTCCCTTCCTTTTGGTCGCGTGTTGACGGAGTTGCCCCCGCCAACGGACTCGCTTGCATACAAGCAGTAGCAAGCCGTTCTGTGAATATATAATGAAGAGGAAATGGACCCAGCACAACTGTAAGTTATTTGGTGTTGTCGCAGCTAGAGCATGGAATCGTTCTCACATCTGCTGAAAAAGGACCCTTGCATGAAGGCAATTTACTACGATATTTATAAGGATTTGCGCGACAAGATTATCGAGGGTGTCTACCCCTATCAGAGCTACATTCCGTCCGAGCTGAAGCTCATTGACCAGTACGAATGCACGCACAACACGCTGCGCAAGGCGCTCGTGGTGCTGCAGATGCACGGTTTCGTGCAGCCTATTCGCGGCAAGGGCGTCAAGGTGATTTGGCTGGCGGGCAGGCGAACACAGTTTGTGCTGGGCGATATCGAGAACATGCGCGAGGCGGCAGCGAGAAACGGCCTCTCGGTTTCCACGCGCGTGAAGACCTTCGAGCGGATTGTCGCGGATGAAGCCATTGCGAACCTTACCGGCTTCGAGGTGGGGGATGAGCTCATTCGCATCGAGCGCGTGAGAAGCTTTGACGGCGTGAATCTTATCTTTGACAAGAGCTGCTTTCTGGCTTCGTGCGTGGAGGGCCTGACGCCCGAGATCGCGGCGGACTCGATTTTCACGTACCTCGAGGGAACGTTGGGCATGCGCATCACCACGTCAAACCGTACCATCACGATGGAGTATGCCACCGCCGAGGACCGCGAGGTGCTCGACCTCCTGGACTTTGACATGCTTGCCGTGATGGAGAACCGTACGTTCAACGCCGACGGCGTACACTTCGAGACCACGCAGTCCAGGCATCGTCCAGACTACTTCAGCTTCATGACCACCGCCGTCCGCGGCTACTAACCGGACAATCAGGACGGAGGCTTTTGTCCCGGACGCGCCACGAGGGTCGGACCCTCGTGGCGCGTTCTTTCATTTGCTGATGTTGATCGTAATCGGCCGCATAATGTCACCATTCGCAAGGGGTGGCGCTGGCCACTGCTCCATACCCATACTCTGGCGTCGCAAAACGCCTTTCTACATCACCTACCAGCCAGTTGATGAAAACCGTGCAGGAAGGTGTCAGAAAGCTGCCTGATATCGGCAAGTCGAATTTAAAAAACCGCAGGTAATCGGCCCTGTCTGCCACAGAATGCTCTACACGCAGTTCTGGTGGCTCGAAGACGTGGGGCAGGTGCGGTATGTCGGTCCGGTTTAGGGTGATCTTCGCGACGGCGTGTGCCGTCTTGGCGATGATCGTGTGTCTCAACTACTCACAGCATGTGCAGGCGGAGGCTGACCGCGCGCGGTCAGAGGTGCTGGCGCGCTACGGTGGCGAGGTGGTGACCCTCGTGGTTTCCTCCGCTGCGCTTGAGCCGGGGGACGTTGCTAGCCAATCCAACGTGACCACCCGCGAGTGGCTAGTCGACCTGGCGCCCGAGGGCGCCCTCACCAATCTGGACGATGTTCTGGGCAAGGAGGTGGGCAACGCGGCCCCCAAGGGCGTTCCCCTGACCGACGTCACCTTCCGCGACGGCTCTTCCATGGCCGAGGTGCCGGCCGGGCGCGTCGCGGTCACCGTGCCCGTGACTGATCGCCTTGGCGTTCCGCGCGATGTCTCGCAGGGAGCAACGCTTGCCGCGTACGAGGTCTCAAGCGAGGGGACGACGCTCATCTGCGCATCCATGACGGTACTCGCCGCGCCCGCCCAGACCAATCTGGGCTCAACTCCCCAGCTTACGTTGGCGGTTCTTCCCGAGGACGTACCAGCGATCCTTTCGGCGAGTGCCTCAACTGACCTGCGCCTGGTAATGCCGGGCTCCAGCGCCGCCCAAGACGAGGAAGCCCTCGAGGGGCCGGCTGCTCCCGAGGAGGTCAAGGCTGACGAGAAGCAGGAAGGGGGTGCCGAGTCATGACGGACCAGTGGATTGGCTTCACCTCTGACGAATGTCGCGAGGAGTTGGAGCGGGCGCTTCACCAGGCACATCCCCACGCTCACCTCGTCTTTGCCCAAAGCCCTTCGGACATCCGTTGCCGCCTGCGCGACGAGGAGCCGGGCACGGTCGGTGCCATCGTGGGGCTGAGCTCTCTCAGCGTCTCAGACGTCAATCTGGCCGCGGCGCTCGTCTCTGATCATCGGGCATGCGAGGTGGTGCTTGTGGCACGCTTTGTGACGGGGTCGCTGAGGTCGCGGGCGGCTCAGGCGGGCATTTCCCAGGTCATTGACATCGATGACGTGCTGTTTGATGACTTGGCGCTGAGAACCCCCGTGACGCCGGGTGGTGAGTCCGACGTGGCGCGCCGCCTGCCGTCGGTAGAGAACCATGCCCCTCTGATCGTCTTCGCGTCGGGTAGGGGAGGCGTAGGCAAGACGACGCTCTGTGCAGTGTCTGCCGCGCTGGCGAGCCATTGGGGCATGCGCGTGGCCCTGTGTGATCTTGATCTCGCGTGCGGCAACCTCCCTTCCTACTTTGGCGTGGGCTCATGGCGTGACTTCACCACCTACACCTCAGAGGACGGGTTCGACCGCCAGGCCGCTCTAGCGGCGGGGGTCGCCGTGAACAAGGGTTTGGCCCTTTGGGGCCCGTGCGAGCGACCCGAGCTGGCCGAACGCGCCATGGCGCACGTCGGCCCCTTGCTCACAACGTTGTCGGAAAGCGCCGACCTTGTACTCGTGGACACGTCCTCTACCTGCACTGATGCCGTTGCCCAGGCTATGCAAATGGCGCAGCGCCTTGTGCTCGTACACGACGTAGGCACGGCCTCCATCACGTATCTCGCGCGAACGAGCGCGCTTGCCGTGCGGCTTGGCGTGGCGCGTGCTCGTATCGCTCGCGTAGAGAATGGCTGCGCGTTGCGGCAGGTCGGTGCGCCGTTCTCTCCGCTGGCCGAGGTTGGCCTCGAGACGGCACGTTCCTTCCGCGTGCCAGACGGTGGCGATGAGGTCCGCGACCTCCTGAGCGCCGGGCATGCCGAGGAGCTGCGCGAACTGGGAGGAGACTTCGTGCGCGGCGTTTCTCACGTCCTGGCCCCGCTCCTGAGCGAGCTCGGCTGCCTTCCCGATAACGAAGAGGCGCGGAAGGCAGCGGCTTTGCCGCGTCAACGCAAGGGCCTGTCGCTCTTCAGCCGCAAGCGGGAGGTGGCCTGATGTCGGTGCTCGAACGCGTTCGCCAGCAGGAAGAGCTGGAGGGAGTGCAGGATGCGCCTTCACCCCACACCGAGGTCATCGAGCTGCGCGGCAAGCTCAAGCGAGACTTGGTCGACCGGCTTGGCCTTGCCACCGTTGCCACGCTGGTAAGCTCAGGCGACATCTCCTACGCGCGCAGAGAGCTGGACGCGGCCTGCCAGGCCATCATCAACGCCAAGGAGTTCGAGCTCTTGGATGACGAGGCACGCAGGCTTCTCATTGCGCAGGTCTTGGACGAGGTCTGTGGCCTCGGCCCCATACAGTCGCTGCTCGACGACGAGACGGTGACGGAGATCATGATCAACGGTCCGTCTGCGCTGCTCTTCGAGCGAGGCGGCGTCATCTACGAGGCGCCGGCCGCCTTCGAGACGGCCGAGCAGATCTTCATGGTGCTTGACCGCATCTTGGCTCCGCTCGGACGACGCCTCGACAAGGCCAGTCCCATCGTCAACGCGCGCCTGGCCAACGGTGATCGCGTCAACGCCGTGGCACCTCCCATCGCGATCAACGGACCTTCCGTAACCATCAGAAAGTTCTCGAATCGCATCACCACGCTGGCGGGTCTGATGGAGCTCGGTGCCCTTCCTGGCTGGTACGCCACCTTGCTCTCATGGGCCGTTCGCCTGCGAAAGGACATTGCCGTAGCGGGCGGCACGGGCTCTGGCAAAACCACGCTGCTCAACGCCCTTTCGGTCGAGATTCCCCACTCGGAGCGCATCGTAACCATCGAGGACTCGGCCGAGCTGCGCTTCGACAGCCATCCCAACGTCGTGCGCCTTGAGGCACGCGACGCATCCATCGAGGGTACGGGCGAGGTCACCATCCGTGAGCTGGTGAAGAACGCGCTGCGTATGCGGCCCGACCGCATCGTGGTCGGCGAGGTGCGCGGCGCCGAGGCCATCGACATGTTGCAGGCCATGAACACCGGCCACGACGGAAGCCTCACGACGCTGCACGCAGGCACTCCGGACGAGGCCATCATGCGCCTGGTCCTCATGGCGCGCTTTGGCATGGACCTGCCTACCGACATCATCGAGGAGCAGATTGCCAGCGCCCTTGATCTCGTGGTCATGTCTACGCGCCTCGAAGACGGAGCGCGCCGCATCACCACGCTCTCGGCCGTCTCAAGGGCTGCCGACGGAGGCGTCGCCCTCAAGGAGTGCGTGGCCTTTGACGCTGTCTCAAGAAGCTGGTCGCTCGTGCGGGAGCCAGCGTATGTGGAGGAAGGCGTCCGTCTTGGGGTGCTTGACGAGGAGGAGGTGAAGGTATGGAGGCGAGCCGCATCGTGACCTGCGCATTGTTGGCTTGGACGGCGGGCTTCATAGGTATTGGCGCCGTGCGTCGCGATGCCCCGGGCGCTCACGCGCTGGCCGTCCGACTCGCTGAGCTCTCCCGACGCTGTGTTCAGTACCTGGGCAGAACGGAGCTTTCGTACGGACTGCTTCAGTCTGCTCCCGTGGCTCACGTCTGTGACGCGGCGGCGCGTTGGCTCGCGATTCGCGGCTGGCAGTGGTCGCGCGAGGAGTGTTGCGGTGCCCTGTTCTGCTGTGTACCTGTGTCGCTCGTGGCAGGCATGGCCATTGCGCGTTCTCCCTTAGGAATGCTGGCGCCCGCTGCGGCTTGGGCTATCGGCATACCACTTGCCGATAGCTCGCTTACGCGCAGGCGTTCGCAGGAGCTTGCCGAGCAGATGCCCGGCGTCTTCCGTACGCTGGCCACCGCCATGTCGTTTGGCGAGACCCTTGCTCAGGCGGTGGAATACGTGGGCGACCACGAGGGTGGCGCTGCAGGATCGGCGTTTCGCGCTGCCGCCCTCAAGCTGCGGTGCGGCGTGTCCGTCAACGAGGCGCTCTCCAGCCTGGTCGACGAGCTCGACACGCCGGGCATCGGTCTCATCGCGACCGCATTGACCATCTCCCAGCGTACGGGCAGCCCGCTTCGTGGCCTGTTCCAGAGGTCGGCCGCCCTCGTCGAGCGGCAAGGGGAGTTCGAGCGCATGCTCTCCGTAAAGACGGCTCAGGTGCGTCTGTCGGTGCGTATCGTCTCGCTGCTGCCGGTCGTGATGGTGGGAACGCTCGCGATGATCTCGCCTGACTTCCAGAAGGGCCTCACGACGGCACCAGGCGCCCTCAGCCTTGTGGTGGCAACGACGCTTGACGTGATTGCCCTTGGCATAATCCGCCGGATGATGCGCGGGGTGCTGTGATGGACATGTCGGTGGTGGCGCTTTGCGCCACGGTGGCAGCCGCGGCCTTTGCGGCAGCGTTTGAGCTGATGGGTCCACGTGATGTGCGGGTAAGAACGCCCGATAAGGGGGCTCGCGCTTGGGAGATGCTGGCAAGCCAGGTCGAACAGCTGCCCATGGTTCGTTCGGCGCGAGCGGCGTCGCAACGGGCCGAGCTGCGCTCAAGTGCGCTCAAGGAGCTGCCTACGCTTCTCGACGTGGTGACATTGGGGCTCTCGTCAGGGCTTTCGTTCGACGCTTCCCTTGATCTGTACTGCGAACACTACGAAACGGCGCTCTCAAAGGCGTTTTCTGAGGCCATGCTCTCGTGGCGGGTGGGCATCCAGGGACGTGCCGAGGCGCTCGATGGCCTCGCAAACCGTATGGACGTGGCTGCCCTCAGGCGTTTCTCCGCCGCCGTCTCGCAAGCCCTTGAGTTTGGCTCGCCCTTGGCCGAGGTGCTCGAGCAGCAGTCCCAGGCTATACGCGACGAGCAACGCTCAGAGATCGAGGCGGAGATAGAGCGCGTGCCCGTCAAGATGCTCATCCCGCTCGGAACGCTCATCGTCCCGGCCATGCTCCTTTCCATTCTGGGGCCCTTGCTGGGCTCGTCGCTCTCGTTTGGTTAATCAGGAGCCTCAAGGGTGAGGCTCCGTGTCAGAAAGGCAGGTACCACCATGGATGAACGGCAAAGCAATGTGTGCGGCACGCTGCTGCGCAGCTTCCCGGAAACCTTCCAGCGGCTTCTGAGGAGCGAGTCAGGCCAGGGAACGACCGAGTACGCGATCCTCGTGGGCGTGCTCGTGGTCATCGCGATTCTTTCCATCGTGACGTTTAGAGACAAGGTCCAGCAGCTGTGGGACGCGATCGCGAACGCCATGGGGTCTCTGTAGATGCGCGCTCGGGCACGAAAAGACTCACCTTTCACCCTGCTTGCGGTGCTTGCCGCGACCTTGGTCGTGGCAAGCGTCCTCGGCCTTGCCGCAAGTCGGCTTGCTCTTGTGGTGCTTGGCGAGAACGCCGACGAAGGCACCGTGGGTGACGAACGACCGCTCTCCGCAGAAGGTGACACAGTCTCCGGCCTTACCGATGTCCCGCCGGTTTCGCTCGTAGAAACCCTTCCGTCCGAGCTCTCGGGGATGGAGCAACTCGTGTCCGATGACGTTACCACGTCACAAGAGGCGCTGCCTGTGCCTGAAGCGGCACAGGACGTGCTCATGGAGTACCAGGCACGAGGCAATTGCCTGCTTTGCGAGGCTGGCTACTTGGACCTGCAGGGCAACGTCTGGGCATGTGTGGTGCAAGGGGATGGTTGGGTCGAGGTGCAGGTCGTGAGGTCGATTGAGGACGGGCGAGCCAGCGAGCTGACGGCTATTCACATGGACGCGGCAAGCTGGGCGCGAGAGCTTAACGAGGTGCTAGGTGAGGAATTGTGAGATGCGCGTGCGATTTCCATGCTTGTCGGGAGCGGAAGGAGAACGGGGGCAGTCGACGGTTGAGCATGTGCTCGTTTTCTTTGCGTTCACGGCAACCATCGTGGCCCTGGGAGTCATGTGGCGAAGCGTCCGTGACGGGTCGTTGCTGCGGCTGTGCATTGAGTCCCTCTCGCACGGCCTCACGCTTTCAGGAGGCTTGGGGTCGGCTCAGGACGTCGTGCTGTACTAGGTCACGGCGGTGCGGTGCTACCGAAAGCATTGCGCGGCTTGGGGCAAGCAAGGGGCAGTCGACGGTTGAGGCGGCCGTGCTTCTTCCCTCCGTCATGCTCCTGCTCGCGCTGCTGCTTCAACCGGCGTGCCTGTTGTATACGCGCATGGTGATGCGCTCGGCCGCCTCTGAATGCGCCCGCACGCTCGCAACCGCGGCAAGCGGTGACGAGGAGGCCTGCAAACGATTCGTGCTCCGTCGCCTGAAAGCGGTTCCCGAAGTCTCGGTCTTCCACGTTGGCGGGGAGTCTGATTGGGACGTCTCGCTCTCGTACGCAGAGGGCGGGCAGACGGTGACGGTCTCTGTCGTGGGACACCTTCGGCCGCTTCCGCTGATGGGCGTGACGGCTCGTGCGTTTGGGAAAAGCGAGGGCACCCTCGTGGTGCTTGAGGCCGAGGTGACGGAGCGGGTAAGGCCCGCCTGGTTTGGAGGAAGCTATGCTGACTGGCAAAAGATCTGGGGCTAAGGCTCTGACGCTGCGCGCCCCATCCGTCTCGCTCTTCATTGCAGACGATGGTGGGTACACCACCGTGGCGATGGCCGTCGCGCTCCTCGTCTGTCTGACGCTGGTCTTCTCGGCGGCCTCGGCCGAGTGGGCCATGGCAAGGTCGGCTGAGGTGCAGGAGGTGGCGGATGCCTCCGCGCTGGCTGGGTCAAACTGTGTCGCGGCCTTTTCGACGGTCTACCAGGTGCTGGATGCCTGCGTCTTGAGCCTTGGCCTTTCCGGCGTCATGGTGCTGGGTGCCGGCATGGTGGTGTCGTCGATTCCCTTTGTCCAGGCAAAGGCGCCAGCCATTCTCGCGTCAGGTAGGCAGATCCTTACCGCGCGCAAGGGGTTTGCCACCTCGGCGGCGAAGGGACTCTCGCGTCTCGAGAAGGCACTCCCCGCGCTCATCATGGCAAACTCCGCCTCATGCGTCTCGGCAAACTGTCGTGGCGGCATGGAGTACGTGGGCTGTGCGATACCCTTTCCCCAGACCTCAGAGACCGACTACTCGTTTTTGGATGACGGGATTGATGGCACCGAGATAGAGGAGTCTGCGCAGCAGCTTCGCGAGGCAACTGCGCGCAAGGAGAAGGCCCTCAAGCGTGCTGACGAGGCCAAGCAGCGCGCCTGGACCGCCGACTGCGTGGACAGCCCCATGTGCATGAGGAGTCGTGCCCGGACTCTGGCCGGATTAGGCGGCTCGACAAACCCGAACTACCTGACGGCTGATGCCTGGAACTTTGAGTACGCCCGCGTCCGGGCGCTCAACTACTACCGCACGCGCCTTGGCATGGAGGCGCCGGAGAACGACTGGCCAGAGGAGCTGAGCAGGTCAGCCGCGCGCAGGGCCTTCTATGAGTATGCGTCTGACGCTATCGCCCACGCAACCTGCGTCGAGGGAGACCACGCCTTCATGGACCTTCCCGACCTGCCTCATAACTCCGCTACGGTGCGGGAGTCGAGTCTCTACACCGACGCACTCTGGCCGTGCACGACCGAGGGAGACGCGCGGACGCTGCACTCAACGCTTGCGTGTCCTGGGGCCACAGGGCCGTCCAGCGGCTACGCGTCGCTTTCGGAGCTCGAGCAGGGATCGGTTGCGTGGTGTGAGACCTGCGGCATGGACGTGGGCGTCATGGGAGGGGCGGCCAACGCCTCGACCAACATCGACAACGGGTTTGAGCACTACTGGCGCATCGTGGTCGACGCCTCAAAAGACTATGCTGCCGCGCGCAAGGAGGCCCGCGAGGCCGAGGAAGAGATGCGCACGCTTGCAGAGAAGAGCTCGAACTTCTTCAAGGAGGCCATGGAGCAGCTCTCGGTTGACCGGCCGAAGATTAAGCCCGCCGGAGCGTACGGATGCGTGAGCGTAGTCGTACGAAAGAGCGGCACCTCGGTTCCCCACGAGCTGACGGCGTCTTTCTTGAGCGGGGCCGAGCTTCCACCCGGTGTTGCCATATCTGCGGCGGCGTTGGCGCCAGACGGTTCGACCGATGGTGGAACGGTTCTTTCGCGGGCGTTTGACGGCCTCAAGGAAGGCTGGGGTGCCCCCGTGGAGTTCGTGGGAAATGTCACCGAGCTGTGGGGGAAGCTCTTGGTGGGCTATGGGTCATCGTACGAGCGCGTCTCGGGCGTTGCGGACAGCCTGTTTGATGGCGTGGGTGCTCTGTTTGGCGAGACGGTGGCCACGTGGCTTCGGGGCAAGGTGCAAAACGTGGTGGATACCAGCGGGCTCGCACCCACAGACATGCGCCTAAGAAAACCCGTCCTTGTGCGCTCTCAGCTGGTGCTTGACCAAGCTGGCATGACTACGCTCGGGCAGGCACGCACGGTGATACAGGAGCTGCCCTCAAGTGCCGACCAGATATCGTCAACCAACTGGACAAAGATCATTGGCGAGCTTGGCGGCGGTGACTTTACTGTGGCCGAATTGCCCATTCCCGGTATCGATGGTGCCTCGATTCCGCTGACCATCGACCTCTCTAAGCTGGCAGGTGCATCATGACGGGCCGTGAGGGAAGTGCCAGGCGGTCGGAGTCTGGGCAGATGACGGTGGAGCTTGCGGTGCTGGTGCCGATGGTGATCGTGGTTGGCCTGACCGTGTTCAACCTCATGCAGTTCATCGAGGCATGTGCCGTCTTTGACCACGTGGCGCTCGACGCAGTTATCTCGCAAGGGGTGTCGCCAAGCGGCGAGCAGGTTGAGTCAGTTGCGATTGCGCAGGTCTGCTCCTGCATAGAGGACGCGCTGGGGTCCGACCGCTGCACGGTGAACGTCGAGGCGCGCGACGTCTCGGCGGCGCTTCACGATGCGCAGGGCTTGGTGTTTCCCGTCTCGCCGCTGCTCACCGACTTCGTCTGCACGCTGAAGTTTCGGCCCTGGCCAAGCTCGTTTGTGATCGCAGGCGTTGCCTATGAAAGTCCGATTGCGCTGACACATACGCGGTCGTTCGTTGTCGATCGCTTCAGGCCTGGGGTGGTGACGTAGGTGGATGCTGAGCTCGAAAGCATGACGGTTCGTCCGTTGGTTACGTGGTGGCAGCGTCTTCGGGGCCTGTTGGGAACGGACAGCTCCGCTGGCACGGTTGCCCTCATGAACTGCAGGTCAATCCATACGTTTTGGATGGGGTATGCGCTTGATGTCGCCTTCGTCAGGTCGGACGGCTGTGTCCTCAGAAGCATACGGGGCGTTCCTCCGTGGCGGATGGTTTCGTGCCGAGGCGCATCGTGCGTGCTGGAGCGGCCTTCCCAAGAAGGGCCGTGGCCTCAGGAGGGCAGTTGGATGCAGTGGGTTGCCGTCACCAGATGTGAGTGAGAGGAGCTGGAGCCATGAGCGCCCAGTTGATAGGGGAGCGCCCGAGGGTGGGCAAGAGTTCATATCGGGTTGCCGAGACAGACGAGTTGGCAACAAAGACGTGCCCGCAATGCGGGCAGATGCTCTTTCAGGATATGAGCGTCTGCTACGGATGCTTGTATGACTTTTCGCGAGAGGGCGCGCGGCGTGTGCCGCTGCTTCCCGATCCCGTGCTCGATGGGGGAATGGAGGTTGTCGAGAGCGAGGACCTTGAAGAGGAGCCAACGCTTGTGGCCGACGATGGTGCCTCTGTGTTCGGAGGCATCACGCGTGTGGCACATGAGCCGGAGCAGGGCTTGGCGCTCTTCATCCAGACGGGTGACGTCGACCTGACCGTACCTGTTCCCAGCCAGGGTCTCATGGTCGGGCGACTGGCAACAAATGACATCGTCCTTCACTCCCGTGCCGTGTCAAAACGCCACGTATTTGTGATTCCCTGCGGGTGGACGCTCCTCGTCCAGGATCAAGGGGCCACAAATCCTGCCATCCTGAAAGGCCAGGAGGTTACCGGAGGACAAACCATGTGTCTGGGTGACACGCTCAACATCTGCGGGTCGCTCCTGACGCTTGTTGAGGGCAAGGCCGCGGTTTCCGATGCTACATGATGGCATCAAAGCGCTTTGGTATGCTTAATCTGTCTGTGCCAGGGTGGATAGTGCGTATGACAGGAGATGCACATGGCCCATCGAAACGCTCCGACAAGGCGCATGCTGCTTGTCGTGCTGGCTACGTTGCTGGTTTTGGTTCTGAGCCCTCGGCGTGCGCTGGCACGTGAGTACCGCATCGACCAAGTGGATATCGAGGCGACAGTCGGCTCGGACGGCTCCCTCTCGGTCAGGGAGGTGCGCGAGTTTGACTTCGACGGCTCGTTCCACGGGGTTTACTGGCGCATTCCTACGGGTTCCTATCAGGGGCGCTCCATAGACACCACGATTCTCTCCGTGGGCGAGATCGTGGACGGGAACTACGTCGAGTTCGAGCAGTCGGACTCAGGGATGGACCACACCTACGAGCTGTCGGAGTACTACTCGTACGTTCAGGTGAAGCTGTACTCGGCGCATGAGGACGAGTCTGCCCAGTTTGCCATCGTGTACCGTGACAGCAACCTCGCGACGCGCTATGACGATACCTCCGAGCTGTACTGGAAGTTCGTGTCTGACGGCTGGGACGTGGAGTCTGAGAACGT
>DJXA01000156.1 GCA_002449555.1 Atopobiaceae bacterium UBA7016
CGTTTCTCTTCAACACGCCTGGCCTCACGGACGAGAGCACCGCGCTTCTGTGCGTAGTGGTGCATCTGGACGACCTCTCGCAGCTTTCCCACGCTGGCGCTGAGGGCTCGGAGCGCTTTGGTGACTTCGAGCTGCTGACGGCGGCGGAGGTGCGGCAGGTTCTGGCGCAGGGTCGTGATCCGCGTGGCCACTTCTACCCCATGGTGGCGTGGGCCGCGATGACCTACTTCGCAAGCGGCATCTGGCGCGAGGGCTTCTAGGCGCTCGCGGCCTTCATGCAGTGCCCCCCTAGCTGATGAGAGCTTTTGCCGACCGCCCGGCCAGTTCGGGCGGTTAGTGTGAGAATCTATATGCCATCTATGCATACGTAATCGTGACTGAAGGTGACTACCATGCTGAAGATTCGCCTGTTCTGCGCCGGTGGCATGTCCACGAGCCTGCTCGTTCGCAAGATGGAGGAGGCGGCCGCGGCCGCGGGCGTCGAGGTTGACATCCGTGCGCACGGCGTGGGCAGCATCGAGCGCCGCCTTGACGAGACCGTTGACGTCGTGCTCATCGGCCCGCAGGTTGGCTACCAAAAGGCGCAGGTCAAGGCCGTGACGGACAAGCTGGGCATTCCCATGGAAGTCATTCCCATGCAGGTGTATGGCATGGTGAATGGCAAGGCGGCCTTCGAGCTCGCGCAGAAGCTGGCGGCTCAAAAGTAGCGACTTGTGGCTTCCGCTCTTCCGCAGGGAAGCGTCGGAAGATACACTAATGAATATCAAAAAACGAAGGAGAGAGGGGCCTCATGGACACCCGCAACTTCTATGCTGGCGAAGAGTTCTATGCGCACATGATGCTGGGCTGTCTGCGTGGCCAGCATGGCGCGACGTTCCGCACGTTTGCCCCCATGGCCGAGCGCGTGCAGCTGGTGCTCGATGGCCAGTTCATGGACATGAACAAGGTGTGGGACGGTAACTTCTGGGAGCTCTACCTGCCGGAAGTTGCCTCTGGCACGCCGTACGAGTACCGCATCTGGCACGGTGGCGGCTGGCAGGACCACTGCGACCCGTATGGCTTCCAGATGGAGCTGCGCCCGGCCCATCGCTCCATCGTGACCGATCTCATCTACGAGTGGCATGACGCGGAGTGGATGGCCACGCGCTCCAACTGCCTTGACCGCGCCATGAGCATCTATGAACTCAACCTGGGTAGCTGGCGCAAGCGCTCTGGAGACCAGAAGAGCGATGACCCGGCCGACTGGTACACCTACGAGGAGATTGCCGAGCCGCTGGTGAAGCACCTTACCGAGGGTGGTTTCACGCACGTCGAGTTCATGCCGCTGGGGGAGTTCCCCTTTGACGGCAGCTGGGGCTACCAGCCCACGGGCTTCTTTGCGGCCACCAGCCGCTACGGTACGCCTACGCAGCTCATGTACCTCATTGACCAGCTGCATCAGGCGGGCATCGGCGTCATCCTGGACTTCGTGCCCGTGCACTTCGCGACCGACGCGTACGGCTTGGCCAACTACGACGGCACGCCGCTCTATGAGTATCCCAACGACGCGGTGGGCGTGAGCGAGTGGGGCAGCCACAACTTCATGCACTCCCGCGGTGAGACCTGCAGCTTCCTGCAGTCCGCCGGCAACTTCTGGATGGGCGCCTACCACGTGGACGCGCTGCGTATGGACGCCATCAGCCGCATCATCTACTGGCAGGGTGACGAGGGCCGCGGCATCAACCACATGGCCATGGACTTCCTCAAGACCATGAACGCGGGCCTCAAGTCCCTCAACCCGGGCGTCTTCCTGGTGGCGGAGGACTCAACGGACGTGCCGGGAACCACCAAGCCGGTGGCCGAGGGCGGCCTGGGCTTTGACTACAAGTGGGATATGGGCTGGATGCACGACACGCTCGACCTCTTCCAGACCGAGCCTGGCCTGCGCGCGGGCAACTACCACAAGCTGAGCTTCTCGATGATGTACTTTGGCAACGAGCACTACCTGATGCCGCTTTCGCACGATGAGAACGTGCACGGCAAGGCCACCATCGCCCAGAAGATGAGCGGCGACTACGACGGCAAGTTTGGCCAGGCACGGTGCCTCTACCTGTACATGTTTGCGCACCCCGGCAAGAAGCTGAACTTCATGGGCGGCGAGTTTGCGCAGCTCCGCGAGTGGGACGAGAACCGCGAGCAGGACTGGTTCATGCTGCAGTATCCCAACCACGACGCGTTCTGGCGCTTCTGGCGCGAGCTGGGTGCCATCTATGACAAGGAGCCGGCGCTGTGGGAGCAGGACTACAACGAGGCGGGCTTCGTGTGGCGCGTGGTGCAGGCCGACCAGGACGTGGTCTACGCCTTCGAGCGCATCTCCAAGAAGGGCGAGCGCATCCTGTTTGTGATGAACCTCTCCTGGCAGGCGCATGAGAAGTTTGAGATTGAGATTCCCGATGCCAAGAAGGCGAAGATCCTCATTGATACCGACTGGAACCGCTATGGCGGCGAGACGTTTGACGCCGAGGGGCAGATCCTCGCGGTGTCGAAGGGCGTGCTGAAGGTTGACCTGCCGTCGTGCTCCGGTAAGCTGCTGAAGCTGTCGTAAGGGCTTCGCTGCACAAAGGCGAATGTTGACCGAAAGCGGCCCC
>DJXA01000071.1 GCA_002449555.1 Atopobiaceae bacterium UBA7016
CATCATCAGTTCCTGGCCGGCGCCAAGACGGTCAAATACGCGCATGACCACTATCCCAAGGTCATGATGGGCAACATGACGGCCTTCCTGACCACCTACCCCTTGACCTGCGACCCGGCCGACCTGCTGCTGACCCAGCAGAAGTTGGACGACAGCGACTGGTACGCCTCTGACGTGCAGGTGCGCGGCGCCTATCCGTACTACGCTAAGCGCATCTGGAAGGAGTACGGCGCCGAGCCCGACACCCTGCCTGGCGACGAGGAGATCCTGGCTGAGGGCACCGTGGACATGTTCACCTACAGCTACTACATGTCCATGACCGCTACCACGCATTCCGACGGCGAGGAAGTGGCCGGCAACATGAGCCTGGGCGGTAAGAACCCGTACCTCAAAGCGAGCGACTGGGGTTGGCAGATCGACCCGATTGGCCTGCGCTGGACCATCAACACCGTGGCCGAGCGTTACAACAACATGCCGCAGATGGTCGTTGAGAACGGCTTTGGCGCGTACGACGAGGTCGTCATCGAGGACGGCGTCGAGAAGATTCACGACCCGTATCGCTCCGACTACCTGAAGGCGCACTACGACGCGTTGAAGGCCGCCGTGGAGGAGGACGGCGCCAACGTCATCGGCTACACCTGGTGGGGCCCGATCGACGTCGTGTCCGCCGGCACCGGCGAGCTGCGCAAGCGCTACGGCTTCATCTACGTCGACAAGCACGATGACGGCACCGGTGACCTGCACCGCGCTCGCAAGGACTCCTTCTTCGAGTACCAGAAGCTCATCAAGGAGAGCCGCGGGGAGTAAGCCTTCGAGCTCAGTGACCAAAAGGGGTTGCCCCTGACGTTCAAAGAACTCCCCATTGGGGCCTGTCCCCAGTGGGGAGTTCCCCATTAGGGACAGGCCTCAATGGGAGATTACGAGATGTCCAGCTGCTCGTCGGTCAGCTCCCCGCTTTTGGTCGCGATTGCTCTCACGTAGGTGAGCAGCTCGCCCTCGGTGGCCTCTACGCCGTGGGCAGCGACCCACTCCTCGATCTTGCCCGCCTTGGCGGCCTTCGTCAGCGACGCCTTCAACTCGTCATCCGCAAGCACCTTGCCGTACAGCTCATCGATGGTCATGCGCTGCTTCTCTCGGGGCGCTCGCTTGCCGAGCGCGTCATTTCCATACATGATATGTGCGCGCGAGCTCGTTTGTCCTGTCAATTGTGCCGCGTTAGAACATATTCCCTCGTACTCGAGGACGGGCATGGCCCCAAGCGCGCCGATCGTTAGCCGTGCAGGTGGGCGAGGGTCATGCTCAGCACCATGGGAGCCCAGGCGGAGAAGCGCTGCGGCTCGTCGGCAAGCTCAGCAGCCAGCTCGTCAAGGCTCACCCAGCGCGTAGCGGCTACCTCGGTGGGGTCGGGCAATAGCTCGCCCTCAAAGCGGCCCACTAGCACGTGGTCGTACTCGTGCTCGGCAAGGCCGTTCGCAAACTCCGCACGGTAGACAAAGGCTGCAATCTCGTGCAGGTCAGAGGCTTGGCAGCCCAGCTCCTCGCGCACGCGTCGTGTCGCTGCGTCAAGAAGCTCCTCGCCCGCGCGCGGATGTGAGCAGCACGAGTTGGCCCACAGACCGCCGGAGTGGTACTTGCCCTCGGCGCGCTGCGCGAGCAGCAGCTCCGGCCCGTTGCCGCAATCGCGCACGAGCACCACCGAAAACGCGCGGTGCAGCAGCCCCTGTGCGTGGGCTTCCCACTTGCTTGCCGTCCCGCGCGGGCGGTCGAGCCCGTCAACCAGGACGAGCTGGTCGTCGCGTGCTGGGTCAGTCTTCATGCTCTCTTGCACCATGTCGCTCCTTGTTCGCACGTTATCTGACCTTCATTGTGACACTTCGCGGCAGTTGTGGCACCTCAGATGCCTTTTGGCCGCCTTTCTGAACGCGAGGATGCCAATTTGTACCACGTTTTTGCCGTTTATGTAAGGCCGTTTTTCGTATCGAAGAATAGAGTATCTTTTGATATGGAAAAGCGCAGGTAGATGGGCATATCAATTTCGGTCGTACCGACGAAAAGGACCTATACCGAAATTGGCATTACATAAATCGAAAAATCGTGGTACAAATTGCGACCCTTGCTCCTAGAAGGCTTCCTCACGGCCCAAAACGGGCTCCAACGGGCACATAGTGGCGCGCGGATGCAGCACTTTTCCGGTTCCAGCGCGCCTCAGCCGTCATGTAGTTGTTAACAATCTCCATTGTCGCGGCGCCGCGCCAGCTCAAAAGCCTATGATGACACTATCGTAAGAGTGTTCTCCCGCATCGGTGCGGGAGGGGAGAGAAAAGGACACTGCCATGGACTTCGTTATCAGCAGGCGCCAGCTTCTCGCGCTGGGTGCCTCCACGCTCGCAACCGCCGGCCTCGCTGCCTGCGGTGGCTCTGGCTCCTCTGACGCGCCTGCAGCTGACGGCACCGCCGAGGGTGACTTCATCCAGCTCACCGTCAACCCTGGCAAGCTGACGGTCGCCACGGGCAACCCCGCATGGGAGCCCTGGGTCATGAACGACGACCCCGCCTCCGGCGAGGGCTTCGAGGCCGCTCTCATCTACGCGCTTGCTGACAAGCTGGGCGTTGCCAAGGAGGACGTCGAGTGGGTCCGCACCGAGTTTGACGAGGCTTGCGCTCCTGGCGATCACGACTGGGACCTCAACATCCAGCAGGTCTCCATCAACGAGGACCGCGCCAAGGCCGTGGACTTCTCTCCCGCGTATTTCGTTCCCACCCAGGCTCTCATCGTCCGTGGTGACGGCAACTTCGCCAAGGCCACGACCTGCGCCGAGTTTGACGGCGCCACCATCGCTGTTATGGTGGGCACCACCGCTGACGAGTTCGTGAAGGCCGCCATGCCGGGCGCCAAGGTCGAGTACTTCAACAACAACTCCGACGCCGCCGCGGCCGTTACCGCTGGCCAGGCCGACGGCCTCGTCACCGACACTCCGCAGGCTGTCTACATGGCCGAGTCCGCTCAGGTCGAGGGCGGCATCGTTGTGGGCCAGATCCCCAACTCCTCCGACGCCGGCCTGGGCATCACCCTGCCCCTGGGCTCCGCCCTCACCCCGTTTGTGACCGACGCCATGAACGCCATCCTCGACGACGGCACTGTCCAGGGCCTCATCGACACCTGGCTGAAGGCCTACACGAGCGACATTCCCGTGCTCGCCTAGTATCTGTGAAACGGGCCGAGGCACCTCGGCCGACTAGCAAGACCTGTGGGGCGGGCTGGGGAATGGTTCCCCGCCCGCCCCACTACACATTCCACGCACCCACAAGAAGGTGGACTGAGGATGCCCAAAGACTTTGATTTCGCGACGAGCGCTGTCGAGCAAGAGCGCGAGGAGTTCCGTCGCAAGGAACGACTCCGCTCGCATCTCACGAGCGTGGTCTCGTCGCTGCTGTTTGTCGCGCTCGTGGTGGTCGTGCTCAAGAACTCGCCCGGCTGGCCGCGCGTCAAGGAGTCGTTCTTCTCGCCCGAGTACTTCGCGATGGCGTGGCCGCAGGTGCTTGAGGGCCTGTGGCTGAACATCCGCGTGCTGGGCGTGGCCGTCATTGGCGTCGCCATCCTGGGCACCTCGCTCGCACTCGTGCGCATGACCACCTCGGCCGTCATGTTCCCGCTTCGCGTGGTGGCGCGCTTCTACACCACCATCATGCGCGGCATCCCCATGATCGTGGTGCTCTACCTCATCGGCTTTGGCATTCCGGGCCTCAAGCTGTTCGGACGCATCGACAAGGCCGTGCTGGGCACCATCGCCGTGGTGATGAGCTACTCCGCCTACATCGCCGAGGTGTTGCGCGCCGGCTTCCAGGACGTCCACCCCTCGCAGCGCGCCTCGGCGCGCAGCCTGGGCCTGACTCAGACGCAGACCATGTGGTACGTCATCATTCCGCAGGGCCTGCGCAAGATTGCCCCGGCCCTGATGAACGACTTCATCAGCATGCAGAAAGACGTGGGCCTCATCTCCACGCTGGGCGCGGTGGACGCCGTACGCGCCGCGCAGATCGTGGTTGCCAAGACGTACAACTTCACGCCCTACATCGTGGCCAGCCTCGTCTTCATCCTGATGAGCGTGCCGTTCATCCTCATCAACGACTGGTACTCGGAGCGCCTACGCAAGCGCGAGCAGACGGGAGGCATGGTCTAATGGCAAACCTCCAAGACAACAAGAAGGTCCTGCGCATCGACAACGTGGTCAAGCGCTTCGGCGACAACACCGTGCTCGACCACATCAGCTTTGATGTGCACCAGCACGAGACGGTGGCGCTTCTGGGTCCGTCTGGATCGGGCAAGTCCACGGTCATGAAGTGCGTCAACCTGCTTGAGCAGGTCAACGACGGCCAGATCTGGCTGGGCGACACCGACATCACCGACCCGCGCGAGAACCAGGACAAGATTCGCTCGCGCATCGGCGTGGTGTTTCAGCAGTTCAACCTGTTCAGCCACATGACGGTGCTGAACAACGTGACCCTGGCCGCGCGCAAGGTGCACCACTGGTCGCGCGAAAAGGCCGAGGAAAAGGCCATGAGCCTCTTGAAGCGCATCGGCATGGACCAGAAGGCCAAGGAGTATCCCGACCGTCTGTCCGGCGGCCAGCAGCAGCGCGTTGCCATTTGCCGCGCGCTGATGATGGAGCCCGAGCTGCTGCTTCTTGACGAGATCACCTCCGCGCTCGACCCGCTGCTGGTGGGCGAGGTGCTCGAGATGGTGGGGGAGCTGAAGCGGCAGGGCGCGACCATCCTGATGGCCACGCACGAGATGAGCTTCGCGCATGACGCGGCCGACCGCATCGTGCTTTTGCGCGCGGGGCACATCGCCGAAAACGGCTCGCCCGAGGAGGTCATGGACCACCCGACCGACCCCGAGACCCAGGCGTTCTTCGCTGCTTACAACCGCGTGTAAGTTGCAGCGGATGTTGACCGGAGGGAGCGCCTCTGCGTCAACACCCGCAATCTAGTTGACCGTCATGGCGAGCTCGACTTCGTCGTCGAAGACCGCGCCCGTGGGTAGGCCTGCGCGAGGCTGCGGATGGGGTGGGAGACGAATTCCTCCTGCCCTGGAGCGAGCCCGAAAGAAAACCGCACCACGAGGGTCGGACCTTCGTGGTGCGGTTGGTTTCAGTGCTGATGCGAGAGGAGCTTAGATTCCGCTCTCGTAGAGGTACTTCTCCTGCTCGGGGGTGAGCACGTCGATAGCCTTGCCCATGAAGGCGAGCTTCTTGCGCGCGACGTCAAAGTCGACCTCGGCGGGCACGTCCATCAGCATCTCGTCAAAGGTGCCTTGGTGCTCGACCAGGTACTTGGCGGAGAGCGCCTGGATGGCGAAGGACATGTCCATGATCTCGGCCGGGTGGCCGTCGCCGCAGGCCAGGTTGACCAGGCGACCCTCGCCCAGGACGTAGATCCACGCACCGTTGGACAGCTTGTAGCCCACGATGTTCTCGCGCATCTCGCGCTGCTCGACGGCGTTGGCGCGCAGCCACGCCATGTCCACCTCGCAGTCAAAGTGGCCGGCGTTGCAGCA
>DJXA01000089.1:0-942 GCA_002449555.1 Atopobiaceae bacterium UBA7016
TTCAGGACGGAGGCTTTTGTCCGGGCCCATGGGCCCGGACAAAAGCCTCCGTCCTGAATGTCCGGCCGTGGGGGCGGGGCGGCGGGCCGTCCACCAATTGACGTGCTCCGTAGGGCGGAACGGGCCGTATATGGGATTGATTCCACATCGTATAGTTAAGAATAGTATGGCTGCGTTTCGCCAGGGGCGAATCGGCAAAGAGGAGAAGGCACAGAGAGAAAGGGTACGACATGTCATTCCCGAAGGGCTTTTTGTGGGGCGGCGCTACGGCTGCAAACCAGTACGAGGGCGCGTGGAACGTAGACGGCAAGGGCGCCAGCATTGACGACCACCTGCGTGGCGGCGACGGCATCCACGGCATCCCCCGCCAGATCGACGAGGTCTTTGACCCCAACGCGCTCTATCCCAGCTGGGAGGCCACGGACTTCTATCATCACTACGAGGAGGACATCGCCCTCTTCGCCGAAATGGGCTGGAACGTGTTCCGCATGTCCATCAACTGGTCGCGTGTCTTCGCCAACGGCGACGGCGAGCCGCTTGAGGCTGGCCTGCAGTTCTATGACAAGGTCTTCGACTGCTGCGTCGCCCACGGCATCCAGCCGCTCGTGACCCTGTCCCACTACGAGATCCCCTACTCCCTGGTCGAGCGCTTCAACGGCTGGGCGTCGCGCGAGCTCATCGACATCTTCTTCAACTACGCGAAGACCGTCATCGACCGCTATCACGACCGCGTCAAGTACTGGCTGACCTTCAACGAGAACAACCTTGGCTGGTCTGACATGGGCACCATGCTCTCCACCTCCATGCTCAAGGGCTTCTCTGGCCCCAACTCGGCCATCAAGACCACGGCTCAGGACCGCGTCAACGCGCTGCACTACCAGTTCGTGGCTGCTGCCAAGACCATCAAGTACGTCCACGAGAACTATCCCGACGTCAAGATGG
>DJXA01000089.1:1040-1809 GCA_002449555.1 Atopobiaceae bacterium UBA7016
TTCATCCTCACCTACCCGCTGACCTGCGACCCGGCGGACGAGCTGGCCAACCAGAAGAACATGCGCATGAGCAACTGGTACGCCTCCGACGTCCAGGCTCGCGGCAAGTATCCGCGCTACGCCAAGAAGCTCTGGGAGGAGTGGGGCGCCGCGCCCGACATCCAGCCGGGCGACGAGGAGCTGCTGGCCGAGGGCAAGATCGACTTCTACAGCTTCAGCTACTACATGTCCAACACCGTGACCACGCACGAGGGAGCCGAGACCACCGCAGGCAACATGTCCATGGGCGGCAAGAACCCGTACCTCGAGGCCACCGACTGGGGTTGGCAGATTGACCCGCAGGGCCTGCGCTTTGCCCTGAACGAGATCTATGACCGCTATGAGATTCCTCTGATGGTCGTCGAGAACGGCATGGGCGCCTTTGACGAGGTCGTCATCGAGGACGGCGTCGAGCGCATCCACGACCCGTACCGCATCGAGTACCTGAAGAAGCACATCGCCTGCATGGGCGAGGCCATCGACGACGGCGTTGACCTCATCGGCTACACCTGGTGGGGCCCGATCGACGTTGTATCCGCCGGCACCGGCGAGATGCGCAAGCGCTACGGCTTCATTTACGTCGACAAGCACGACGACGGCACCGGCGACCTGCACCGCGCCCGCAAGGACTCGTTCTTCTACTATCAGAAGGTCATCAAGAGCAACGGCGAGGACCTGGACTAAGGGTTTTAACTGCAGTTTACTGAGCGACTGATGGGGGTAGCCCCCT
>DJXA01000089.1:1922-11564 GCA_002449555.1 Atopobiaceae bacterium UBA7016
AGGGGGCTACCCCCATCAGTCGCTCTCCACCACGGCCCCATATCACGTGCTGACGCCCTCGGGAGACCCGAGGGCGTCAGCACGTGGCAGCCTCCTTTGTGGAGGTTGCTCGCGTCAGATAGCCTGCTAGTTGCCTACCGTAAGCAACATGGCCTTTTGCGGATTAATCTCACGAAGACGATCGAGCAGATCATCGTACCCAGGATCATCCATTTCGCGGTAAATCTTGCATGCGAGCTCGAGATGGTCATCGTCAGTGTTATCGCCAGAGAGCTCGAGACAACGATCAATATCACGACGCGCGCTCGGCAGGTCCACGTGGCGTTCGCAAACCGCAAGGTTGTAGTACATGTATGCAGCCTCATGGATGGAAAGTGCCTTCTTGAGGGCATTGATGGCCTTATACAGGTACGACGTGTCGTCAGTGGTTGCATATATGCCGTGATAAAGGCGATTGAGCTGATTGTAGACTGCCGCATAATCGCTCGGATCGATGCTTCCCGCCGGTGCACTTTGTGCCTGCAGGTCGAGAACTCCGGCAATTTCTTCAACCATCTCCTGGATTTCAAGCTCTCGGTCGTAACGGTTTGCCGCACCGACCATTATGCCGAGATACTCAATCTTCTTCGTAAAGGACATATCTGAGTCGAAGAACTCCTGAGCGTAGTCAAAGAGCATCTGTGTCGCGCGCTGCGAACCCAAGGAAGCAGTCTGCTCGACCACGATGTCATAGAAACGATTCTTTTCCATGGTCCACTGCAGGTGATCCATACTCGCTTCAGCAAGCGGAACGTTACGGGTGCGCAAGGCAAGATTAAACGCCTCACTTGGTGAGAGTCCTTCAGGAAGCTCACCGGCCGGCATGCCAGCAGCGACAGTGGCGGAGGCAGCTCCACCGCTACCTCCCGCTTTACCCAAACGGTCAATCTTGCGCTCTACGCGCTGCAGCACTTGTAGAACGCCGGCAAGCGTTGCGTTACCGTTGGAACCCTGGAAGCCGTTTGCAGATTCGGCTTTTACGGCCTCGCGAAGGATATCACGGAACTCACGAGCACCACGACGCGTCTCAATCTCATACTCAATGAATCGACGTCCTGCGATGTCAACTGGCAGCGGGGCGGAGCCGCGACGTCGCAAGAGAATAACGGGCTTACCCGTCTCGTCGCGACGACCCAGCTCATAGTAGACGTTGATGTTTTCCTCACTGAGGTCAGCGATACAAAGCTCAGCATTCTGGACGCGTTCGATAACGTCAGTATCGACTTCCTTGCTGTCAATGTTGTGATCGCCGCGCATGGCCTCCATTCCAAAAGGCTCAAGAGCCGTGCTAATCTCCTCGAGGAGATCATCGGCATGTTCGCGGGTTTCGGAGTTTGTGGCACCGATGGCGCATATGACAAAGCAAACAGCCACTATGAGGTCCTTTCTCGTCTTAGGGACACTTCTCATCTATTGTGCCTAAGTTGGGTTCCTTTCATCTGCGCAACTCCACGAGCGGAGTGATTGCAGCCGAGAGATGACATGCATTGCCCCAATGCAAGTACGAAGAAAGGCACCTCCATCGTGCATTGTCAAGGGTGACTTCGGCATAATGAGATGAGAACCGGGCAATCGCTCCCGAGCCGCCCATGCAGGATGCAAAAACACTCTCTCGCAAGGGAAAGAGGGACCATGGACCCCATCGTCAACCCATTGCCGCTCGTCGTCGGCAATATCGTTTCCATCATGATTGTGGTCACCGTCTGCGTCCTCGGGCTACGTCGGGGAGGGCGCACCAGTGGAGCATGGAGGCTCTACAGCACCCCCCTTTATGCCGCAACCGCGACGCTCGCCACCCTGACGTTCGTCCTGGTGCTGTCTCAAGGATTCGCCCTTCTCGAGCGCCCCTATTCCTTTGGCTCGATCCTCACGCGCTTCATCGAATCCATTCTTGGCACGCTCCAGATCATGTCACTTGACGGTCCTTCGCTCATTGGCACAGAAAACCTCTTGCCGTTGGGCTGGCATCCATTCCTTGCCTGGACGTACCTTGTCTATCAATCCCTTCTTTTCGTACTTGCCCCCGCAACGGCGTTCAGCTCCCTGACCTTCCTGTTCTTCACGCTGCTCTCGTCTCCCGCGCTTCGGTGGCGCTCGCGCAAGAGCGACACGTACGTGTTCTCTGAGGCAAACAGCGCTGCACTCACGCTTGCCCAAAGCATCCTGGCCCATGCCGAGAGCAAGGAAAGAGGAAAGCCCGTCATCGCCTTCGCCGAGGTAAACCACGCGGAGGAAGCGATCGTGGACGAAGCGCGCTCCCTAGGCGCCATCTGCTCGTATCGGTCAATCGCGGAGCTTGCCTCAGGGTGTTCCGCCAAGACAAAGCGGTTCTTCATCTTCTCCTCAAGTAACGAGGCGCAAAATCTCCGTGACGCCCTGAGGCTCACGAGAGCGTTTGTCGACACGAGAGACGAGACGGATTTGCAGCCTACTGTCATTGTGTTCTCAAACTCTGCCCTTTCCGACGGATACGCTGACTCCGCCGTCTCCATGTGCTCCGGCAGCGTACAGTTCCGCAGATTCGACCACACCCAAAACACCATCAATCAGGTCCTCATGGAGATGCCCGTCTTTCTCAACGTCGCGCCTCAGGCAGATGACTCCGAACGCGCACGCGAAGCCCTCTACGCCATCGGTCCCCGGCGCGTCCTCATACTTGGCGCGGGCAATATGGGTACCGCGTTTCTGAAGGGCGCCATCTGGTCAGGACAGTCAAACGTCTCGCGGATGCATATCGACGTCATCGACATCGACGCCGAGGAGGCACGGCGGCGCCTTGCCCTCGAGTGCCCTGAGATCTATGGCATGCTCGGCGCGTGTGACCCAGCCACCTCACATGACGAGGCATATGACGTCGAGTTCCATGCGTGCAACGTGTTCTCAAGCGAGTTTGAGGAGCTCATGCGCGACCACGGTGACGAAGTGACGTACGCGTTCATAGCGCTTGGGGACGACCTACTGACCGCACGGGCAGCCCGTCGTCTTCGTGAGCTGCTCGAACGCAGCAGGCTTACCAGTGGCAAGGCGATGGTGGCACCACCGCCAATTGTCACCGTCGTCGATGACTCCCTGGTGTCTTCCTCGGTGGAGGACGCCGCCTCCCCCAAGGGCCAGCCCTATCTCATCACGACCGTAGGAAGCACCGAGTCGCTCTTCTCGTACGACAACGTGTTTCACCCCAAGCTCGAGCGTTGGGCCTCAAACCTCAACGCCACGTACTGGGGCTTCTTTGACGAGACGAGCGAGAGCAAGCGGGCTGAGACGCGACGCGGGGCGGATACCGCCTACAACGCGATAGAATACAACCGCATCTCGTCCCGCGCCTCCGCCATCTTTCTCAAGGTGCATCTGTTCGAGTTCTGCCGCGCCGTCCACAATGGGACGTCACCTGCCGCCGAGATGGTCAGGGGCCTTGCGCTTCCCTCCGTGAGCGACTGGACCCTGCCGCTCGACTCTCCCGCGTTCTCGGCGACCCTCAAGGCGTATGACGCGTTCGTCAACTCATCGAGGACCAGGCGAGACGCGCTTCAGGAGCTGGAGCACCGGCGCTGGAACGCCTTTATGAGGACGATCGGATATGAGCGATGTGACGAAGGCGCGCTTCGGGCCATCAACGAGGCTATCCCTAAGGGGCAGAGGAGGCAGAACTGCGACCACCTCTCCAAGCTGCACATTTGTCTCGTACCCTTCGACCAGCTTGAGCAGGTCGACGAGATGTTCACGCGCATCTCCGGCAAAGACCCTCACTACAAGCTCGCCGATGACGTCATCATCAGGCACCTGAGAGACATCGTGCTCTTTCGCTCGCAGGGGCTTTAGTCGAGCCATCCCCAAGGGGCCCACTTGCCACGGCTCATGGCCTGTGCCGTTCCCACACCTCCATGAGCTCTTCGCCAGTCAGCGTCCCCTTCTCGTTAAGCGCCTCCACAAGGGCGTCGATTGCCGGGCGGCACGCCTCGATCACCCGCTTTGCCTCTGCGAGACACCCGTCAAGCACCTTGCGCATGGCCTCGCGCACCTCCTTGGGAAGCTGGGATGGGTCGCTGGCCCTCGTGCCCGCATGCGACACGTACTGCACGAGCCCCGCCTCGGACATGCCGTACATGCCCACATACCGCATCGCAAGCTTGGTGGCCATCTCGAGGTCGCTCGAGTTGCCACCTGAGAAGGACCCAAGATAGTAGTCCTCGGCGGCCATGCCGCCAAGCAGGCACACGAGCTCGTTGAGGTAATCGGCGGAGGTGGGCAACATGGAGCGACCGCGTTCGTGCTGCACGTAGCCCAGCGCACCGTTACCCTCGTGCTCGATGGTGATGCGCACGATGTCGGTCTTTCCGGTCGTCAGCAGCCGGCACACCGCATGGCCAGACTCGTGGATGGCCACCCTCCGCAGGGCGGCATCCTCCTCTTCGCCGGTGCAGTCGGTCACCTCCGTCGCCGAGAGATCGCACATGTGCTTGATTGTGGGCACGTCCTCCTTTGAGATGATGCTCAGCGTGTCGTCCGCGCAGTCACCCGCATGCTGGACAATCAGCTCTTGGATGAGACGGTCCACGAAGCGTCCGTTGCCGTAGTTCTCCACGCTGTGGAAGTACCTGAAGACGTCCCGCACGCGCTCCTCGACGCCGTCGCCCAGCCCATAGCCGTAGGCACCCATCTTTCGCTTGAAGATCTCGAGCAGATCGTCCGCCTCGTAGTCCTCGAAGTCAAAGGTGTAGCCAATACGCGATACCAGGCCAGGATTCTCATTGATGAAGTCGCGCATCTCGTCGGGGTAGCCGGCGAACATGGCGGAGAACTCGCCCTTATGGTCCTCCATCGCCTTCACCAGCACCGCGAGCGCCTCGCGGCCACGCGCGTCATACAAGAGGGCATACGCCTCGTCCACAAAGAGCACGCCACCCATGGCACGTTCCACGGCCTTCTTGGTCACCGAAGCCGTGTCGTCCATGGTGGAGCCCAGCAGGTCGCGCGCCTCAACCTCCTCGAAGTGGCTCCTCGGCACTGCCCCGATGTTATAGAGCATCGTGCCGATGATGCGCGCAACCGTGGTCTTGCCCGTGCCCGGCCGACCGCGGAACACCATGTTGAGGTTGATGTCGGGGACGCGTATCCCCGCCTTCAGGGCGCGCTCGCGGTATGTCACCGTCTTCTCCAGCTGGACGATCGACTCCTTGACGGTGTCCAGGCCGACAAGCGGCTCGAGCATGTCGCAAACCGATGCCAGCGGCGCGTCCGCCACGTCGAACATGTCCCTGCGGGAAGGAATGTCTTCCTCGCCCAGAGTAAAGTAGCCCTCCGAGGTGTTGGCCGTGGCCTCGCCCATACGCACCGCATGGGCGATGATGGCGCGCTGCAGCACCTCGCCCACGAAGCGGCCGTTGCCGAAGCTCTTGAAACGGCTGAAGTATGCGAACAGCTGGCGTAGCGCCGCGTCGGCGCGCGCCTCCACCTCAAGCCCCGCGGAATCGGCCCCCATGTGGAAGATCTTGACCAGCTCGTCAACGGTGTAGTCGTCGAAGTGGAACGTATAGGCCACGCGTGAGGCAATGCCGGGGTTGGAATCGATGAGCCCCTGCATCTCCTTCTCGTAGCCAGCAAGGATGACCACCAGGTCGTCCTTGTAGTCCTCCATGCACTTGACCAGCTCAGCTATGGCCTCGTCTCCGAAGCCGGCGCTGTGCTCGCCCTGCGGCATGAGCGCGTATGCCTCGTCGACGAACAGCACGCCGCCGAGCGCCTCGACCACCTTCTCGTGCACCTGCTTGTCAGTGTGGCCCACATACTTCCCGATGAGGTCCTTGGACGACACCTCCACGAAACGGCTTGTGCGGATGACGCCGATCTTGTGAAGCATGTTGGCGATGAGCCGAGCCATCATGGTCTTGCCGGTACCGGGGTTGCCCAAGAAGACCATGTGCATGTTGCTGGAGGGGAGCTTGCAGCCATGGCCCTCGGCGCGCTTGAGGTAGACGGCGTAGCTCTCAAGCCTGCGCACCGTTTGCTTCACCTGCTCGAGCCCCACAACCTGGGCAAGCATGTCTTCGAGCGAGACGCTGTTGTAGCGATCGATCGGCAGCGACAGCTCGCCCGTAGCGTTTGCCTGCTTGGCCAGGTAGTCGGCCAGGTCTCGCCCATACATGCCGCGCACGCTTCCGTTGAACTCGACGTAGTCGAGAAAGCGCCTGCGGAAGTCGTCGTCCGCCTTGGCGCGCAGCCTCTCATCGAGAAACGACACGTACGCGTCGTACGTCTCGGCGGCGTCCATGCCCCTCAGGCGGATGACGTGCTCGCCGATGGTAGGCTCCAGCACGGGATAGCGCCTGATGAGGTCCCACACCTCGTTTTCGCTGCCCACCAGCATGAGGTAACGGTCATCCGCAAGCGTCCCGAGCGTACGCATGAAGAGCCCCACCGACTTCGCATCGGCGCCCTCGGGAGGGTACTGGTCGAGCATGTCCAACGCGATGAGGCGCTTGGTGGGTATGACGTTGCGCTCGTTCATCGAAAGCCTGAGCTTTTCGACGCAAGCCGTGGCGAACGGCTCGAGATGCGCCCAGCTGAGAGCGTCATCGGTCTTCGCCTTGCCAGCGGCCGCCAGCAGCTGTCCCAAGTCCTCGAGAAACTCCTTGACGTAATAGTCGTCATCAGCGACGAGCGCGCCCGAAAAGTCATTCTCAGCCTGATTGGCCACGAGGCGTAACGGCAGCTCGAGACCTTCCGTCCGCGAGCTCCATTTCTTAAGAAACGCCTGATGGGCAGCCTCGAGCGGAGACGTCTTCGCCTCTGCCTGTGCTTCATTGCCGGTGGCAACATCTTGGGCGGCATCTTCGCCCTCGCCCACCACCTGGTCGCCACCGCTTCCATCGTCCGTTGGACCATCGTCATCGGGGCCTGCAGACGGCGGCTCTCCCTCCTGCGCGAGCTCTTTGGCAAGAACCGTGCGGATTTGAGCGATGAGGTCTTGATCGAGGTTAGCCATGAGCCTGTCTCCCTAAAGCAGCTTTTCGGGCAGTACACAAGATGGGGGTGCTGCCTGACCCGCCTTGGCGACGCGATCGAGGCAGCACCCCTAAACGATCGTTACGAGTGGCAGACGAGGGGCACTACGAGCGCTCGGACAGCAACTGCAGCAGGGCGAGGATGTCCTCCTTGCTGTAGCTGTCGCCCGTGATGACGAGATTGCCCAGATCGACGATGACGTCCTCGACGATATCGGACATGCGGAAGGCGAAATGCGTAATCTCCTCGGCACTCATACCAGGGATCACCGTGGCATCGCCGTCGGCGCACAGCACACCGCCATCGTCGGTAGGCTTCACCCAGAACTTCACCCAACGGTACCTGCGGTTGTAGCCATTGACCTTGTAGAGGACCTCGGCAAAGTTGGCGTTCGTGCAGGACGCGAACTCCCACGCCACGAAGTGCACGGAGTCAGCCTTGTCGCCTTCCTCATCGAAGTCGACGAGAATCTCGGTCCTTGCGCCACCGTTGTCCTTGCTCTTGGTAGCGCCAAAGGCCAACTTGACGATGTTGTCAGCCTCATCCTGAATGGTGTACTTGACGTCATTCTCGCGCATATACGCAGTAAACTCGGCGCGCAGGTCTTCAGCAGTTGCCATGGCAGATTCCTTTCGTGAGCCTTATCTCAAAACACCTCGTATCAGAATACCTCTACGGAGTTGCTTAACAGCGGACGCTACGGTAAGCGGATAACGCCATCGCCAGGTGACCATGCCATAAGAGCGACCCATGCCTATCGGCATATGCTTGCAGGAAAGAGCTCCTTCAGCGCCAGCTCCAGACCGCGTTCGTGCACGTTGCCGCACACCACGTCCGCCTCGCGCTTCAGCTCTTCGCAGGCGTTACCCATGGCCACGCCTGTGCCGCACGCACGAATCATGGGCAGGTCATTGGTGCCGTCGCCAAAGCCGTAGCTGTCCTCGCGCGCGATGCCAAAGTGCTCGAGCGCCACGGCGATGCCCGTCGCCTTGGACATCCGCGCGGAGTACAGCTCAAGCGTGCCTCGCGTGCCGTTGTCGTTGAAGGTGACTTCAGGGCCAATCTCACGGCGCACCGCCTGGCGAATGCGCTCGCGCTCCTCCTCCGTCGGGAAGCACTCGAGCTTGATGGCGCGCGCCAGCGCGTCCGCGCGGTCGTAGTCATAGGTGAAGCACTGCTGCATGTCAGAGAAGAAGTTGCGCATGACCCACCAGTCGCGTGGCAGGTAGATGTGGTGCGCGCTGTTGATGGTGTGCTCGAAGCCCATGCCGCCCAGAAGGTCCGCCACCTCCGTTGCCAGCTTGGCACCCATGAGCTCCTGATAGACGCTCTGACCGCCAATCTCTACGTGCCCGCCGTTGGAGAGCACGAAGCCGTCAAAGCCAAAGGCATCCAGCTCGGGCGGAATCAGCAGGCGCGGCCGGCCCGTGCACAAAAACAGACGGTGACCCGCGGCCTGCAGGCGCCGCAGCTCGCGCACCACGCCCTCGGGAATCTCGTCGCAGTCGCCCTTCGAGTCGACCAGCGTGCCGTCAATATCAAAAAACAGCGCCTTTGCCATGCCAATCCCCTCAATTCCGTCTTGTGCGCCATCACTTTACCGATGCCATCGAGCACCGGAGCCCACTTTTCCAAAAACACCTGCGGCTTTGCAAAAAAGGGGCACGGGTGCTCGATTCAGTTTGGCCATCGGTGCTACACTCGCTTCACGCCACGTTTCATAAGAGAGGGAGCCACCATGAAGCGCGCCTCTGCGTTGCTCATTTCCTTGCTTGCCGCCGCGGTAATCCTCGCGGGATGCAGCTTTTTGCCGGGACGCACCGTCACGCTGGCGGAGTTTCTTGCAAGCGACGAGTTTGGCGTACTTGACACGGGCGTGACGAGCGGGGCCGACGTGCCCGACGAGCTCTTCTTCTTTGTGGCCAACGGCAATAGCGAAACCATCGATGACCAGGCGTTCATTGCCGAGACCTGGAAGGGCCTGACGGCGCTCGAGATCTCTGACAAAGCCGCTAACGCAACGCCCGTTGACGACGGCACCATCTCCTTCACGTTCCAATGGGCCGATGGCCGCAACTTTACCTTTGACTTCCAGGCCTCTGACTACTTTGCGGTGACCTCGGAGGACGGCGTGCGCCTGCACGAGCTGCGCGACTCAACGCAGATGGGCACCATCCTTACCTCGCTCATCGCGCATCTTGACGAACGCGACGCACAGCAAGAGGCCAACAGCGGAAACATCGAGCTTTTGAACGGTTCGACGTTCTCGTGGGACGGCAACGGCGACGGCGTGGACGAGACGTACGCCTTCCGCTACTACGACAACGGCGAGGAGGCGCCCAACGCTATCGAGCTTTCGCTGGTGTCCGAGTGGTCGGAGAGCGTCTGGCTTGACGGCGCGTACTCCATCGTCGAGCTGCGCAAAGAGGCTGACGACTGGGGCCCGTACCTGCACATCAGGTACACCTACGGCGACTACTGGTCACACGACGCCGAGGCCGAGATCGTCGTGCGCCTTGAGGACGGCATCCTGGTGAGCTACCCCGTCGTCGGCGAGTAGCATCGACCCGTACAACTGGGACAGGCACCGTAGTTCGGATT
>DJXA01000110.1 GCA_002449555.1 Atopobiaceae bacterium UBA7016
GACGAGTACTACGCCTACCAGGTGCTGTGCCCGCTGGAGTACGCCGAGTTCTTCTCGGACAAGGTCAACTTCCACAAGAACTTTGCCAAGTACGCGCGCCGCGAGTACTGCAGCCCCGAGGACGGGCTGGAGGCGTTCGAGGGCTTCTGCGAGCGGCATCCGTCGTTTGTCAAGAAGCCGCGCTATGGCCTCGGCGGCGGTGGCGTGGTGAAGGTCGATGCGGCCGACATTGCCGACAAGCAGGCGTTTCTTGACCAGATGCGCGAGAACGGCGAGTTTGTCGAGGAGCTGGTGGTGCAGGACGAGCGCTGGAGTGCGCTTTCGCCCAGCACCAACACGCTGCGCGTGATGACGTTTGCCAACAACGACGAGTCGCGACTGGTGCTGGCCGTGGCGCGCGTGGGCAGCGGCGCCACCATCATGGACAACTTCCACCAGGGCGGCATGGGCGTGCTGGTTGATACCGAGCGCGGCTGCTTGGTGGGCAACGGCTTCGACAAGAAGGTCAACGAGAGCCCGGTGAGCCCCACGGGCGTGACCTTTGACGGCTACCCCATTCCGTATTGGGACGATGTGGTCAAGATGGTCTGCGAGGCCGCGCTGGTCAACCAGGGCGTGAAGCTCATCGGCTGGGACGTGGCGCTGGCCAAGGACGGTCCGCTGCTCATCGAGGCAAACCGCGGTCCCGGTTGGGACGTGACGCAGGTTCCGGCCCAGCACGGGCAGAAGGACCTGCTCAACGAGATGCTGCGTGAGGTGGGCGCACCGGAGCGTCCCTAATGGAGCTGCTGGCGCCGGCGGGCGGGCCCGAGCAGCTGCGTCTGGCCGCGCACTTTGGCGCGGACGCCGTCTATCTTGCCGGCAAGTGCTGGGGCATGCGTTCGCGCAGTGACAACTTTGATGATGACGAGCTGAGGCGAGCCGTGCGCTGGGCGCACGGCCGCGCCGTTTCGGTGCATGTGACGCTCAATGTGGTGATGACCGACGCGGACATGGAAGACTTGCCCGCCTACCTGCGCTTTATTGACGAGATTGGCGTTGATGCTGCCATCGTGGCGGACTTGGGCACGCTTGAGCTTTTGCGCGCACATGCGCCGCATGTGGAGCCGCACCTCTCCACGCAGGCAAGCGTCATGAGCGCGGTGACGGCCGACGCGTGGGCGCGCCTGGGCGTGCGTCGCGTGGTGCTCGCGCGCGAGATGACGCTTTCCCAGATTGCGGAGCTGCGGCGCCGGTGCTCGAAGGAGCTGGAGCTTGAGGCCTTCGCGCACGGATCGATGTGCATGGCGTACTCGGGCCGGTGCCTGCTTTCCGCCGAGCTGATGGGCGCCAAGCGATCGGCGAGCTTTGGCGCGTGCGCACAGCCGTGCCGCTGGGGCTGGGAGCTGGTGGAAGAGCGGACGGGCACCTCGCTTCCGGTAGAGACCGACGCGCGCGGTAGCTATTTGCTCTCGTCCAATGACCTCTGCATGATTGAGCATCTTGATGAGATGCTTGATGCGGGCGTTGACGCCATCAAGTTGGAGGGGCGCGCCAAGGGGAGCTATTACACCGCGTGCGTGACCAACGCCTACCGCCACGTGCTTGACGGCAGCCCCGTAGCGCCGTGGCGTGCCGAGCTTGATGCCGTGAGCCACCGACCCTATTCCACGGGCTTCTACTTTGGAGACCCCACCCAGAACCCCGGTCGCGTCGAGTACGTCCGCGAGCGCAACATGGTGGGCGTGGTGCTTGGAAGCGAGGCGGACTTCGGCTCCTTTGTCGTTGAGCTGGAGTGCCGCAACCGTGCTGTGCGCGACGTGCGGGCCGAGGTGCTGAGCCCCGGCGAGGACGTGCGTAAGGTTCGCCTTGCGGCGCTCGAGGAGTGGGATGAGGCCACCGGTACCTGGACCCCGGTGGACGTCATGTCGCGCAGTATGGGGAAGTATCGCTTCCGCTCGCCCGTGCCGCTCTCAAAGCGCGACGTGGTCTGCGTGGATGCAGAGCAATAATAGGTGCGTGTCGCGCGAAAGCAGAGAGAGGGGTCGCTATGCCACGGTTCCTGTTTGCCTCAGACTCGTTCAAGGGGACGATTTCCTCCGCGAAGGCTGGCGAGCTGCTACGTGAGGCAGCGCTCGCGTCCTTCCCCGATGCAAAGACCAAGGTTTTGGTGGTTGCCGACGGAGGAGAGGGAACCGTTGAGGCTGTGGTGAGCGCTACCGACGGCGCCCTGCGCAAGGCGACGGTTGAGGGCCCGCGCGGCGGTGCCATCAAGGCGTCGTATGGCGTCTTGGGCGGCAGCCGCGGACTTATCGAGATGGCGGAGGCATCGGGTCTTCCGCTGCTTGAGCCCGAAGAGCGCGACCCGCGCCTGACCAGCACCTTTGGCACCGGTCAGCTTATTGCCGACGCGCTTGACCAGGGCGTGCGCGACATCTCGCTTGCCATTGGCGGATCTGCTACTAACGACGGCGGCATGGGCTGCATGCGGGCACTGGGCGTGCGGTTCCTAGATGCCGAGGGTGCGGAGCTGGCGGGCACGGGCGCTGACCTTGCGCGCGTCTGCACGATTGACCTCTCGGGTATGGACGAGCGCGTTGCGAAGACCACCTTCCGCGTGATGTGCGACGTGGACAACCCGCTTTTGGGAAAGCGCGGCGCGACGCATGTGTTTGGCCCGCAGAAGGGTGCGACGCCCGAGATCGTTGACGAGCTGGAGCGCGGCATGGAGAACTATGCCAAGGTGCTGACTCAGACCTTCGAGGGCTTTGACGCTATGGCCGAGGGCATGGGTGCGGCAGGTGGACTTGGTGCCGCGGCGTGCGCGTTTCTTGACGCAAAGGTGGTGCGCGGTATCGAGTGTGTGTTGGATCTTGTGGGCTTTGACCAGCTGCTGGATGGCTGCGACCTCTGTGTGACCGGCGAGGGCCATGCCGATGCGCAGTCTGCGTATGGCAAGGTGGTAAGCGGTGT
>DJXA01000118.1:0-187 GCA_002449555.1 Atopobiaceae bacterium UBA7016
TGCGCGTTGGAATCAGCAATGGCCGTCGTAACGTTGAGGCCATGCTTGAGGCGCTTCGCCCCGACGACCCGTCAGATTCATAGAGACCTCTTCGGAGTCCCTCCTCTTTGTTTTGGAGCCCCGCGTGCCCTTCCCCGCGCGGGGCTCCGCCCTGTTTTGGTGCCTCGTGCGGTTTAGGGGTAGCCCC
>DJXA01000118.1:288-10911 GCA_002449555.1 Atopobiaceae bacterium UBA7016
GAGGGGGCTACCCCTAAACCGCACGCTACAGGTTGATGCTGGTTACGCCCTGCTGCTGCATACGCTGGGCGAGCTCCTCGATGATGGCGACGCCGGCAGACGTGCCGATGCGCCGTGCGCCGGCACGCACCATGGCCAGGAAGGTCTCGGCATTGCGGATGCCGCCGGCGGCCTTGACGAGCACCTCGCCGTGCACGTTGGCGTGCATCAGAGCCACATCCTCAACCGTGGCGCCGCCCGTGCCAAAGCCGGTAGACGTCTTGACGAAGGTAGGCCGTACCTCGCGGGCAATCTCGCAGAGGCGCACCTTCTCGTCGTCAGAGAGATAGCAGTTCTCAAAGATCACCTTCGAGGGCACGCCGGCCTCGTTGCAGACAGCAACAATTTGGCGCATCTCTTCGGCAACATACTCCCAGTTATGCCGTTTGACCTCGGTAAGGTTGACCACGTAGTCAATCTCGGTGGCGCCGTTGGCCAGCGCGTCGCGCGTCTCAAAGAGCTTGGCCGCAATGGAGGTCTGTCCCAGAGGGAAGGCGATGGCCGCGCCTACGTGCACGTCCGTACCAGCAAGAAGCTCTGCGCAAAGCTGCGACTGCACCTGGTTGATTGCCACCATCCTGAAGTGGTGCTGGCGTGCCTCATCGCACAGCTTACGCATGTCTTCAGACGTGGCGTCGGCGTGCAGGTTGGTGTAATCAATGAGTTGGGCAAAGTCGTCCAGAGTCCAGTGGCTCATGGCTCCTCCTTGTGATAGCTGGGATTATATCTAAGTTTACGTGCTGGATTGACCCGCGCTTTTTTGCAGCTGTAACCGATACGGAAGCAGCGGGGTTACGGATATGGAATTGCCGCCGCGAGGGCGCCCGTAGAATTGAGCGTGAGATGCGACGGCTGACGGCAGGCAGGATATAGGTACAGAAATGGCATCAGAGCAGGTAAAAATCGTGTTTTCTGACGTAGACGGCACGCTGGTTGATAACGAGCACCATCCCATTCCTGCATCTGCGCAGACCATCCAGGCCGTTGCCCAGCACGTCCCGCTGTGTCTGGTGTCGGCGCGTTCGCCCGAGGGGCTGTATCCCATCCAGCGGCAGCTAGGGTTTACGGGGCCTATGGCGTGCTTCTCGGGTGCGTACGTCCTTGATCACGAGGGGTGCGAGTTGTACAGCAGCGTGATTCCCACGGCCGACGCGCTCGAGATCAAGCGCTACCTTGAGGCAGAGCTGCCTCGTGTGGTGGCCGCGACGTACGGCTTTCACGACTGGATTGTGGATGACCGCTCTGACCCGCGCATCGTGCGCGAGGAGTACTTCGTGCAGGCCCAGAGCCGCGAAAGCCGTGACCTTGCGGGCACCTTTGGAGACCGCGGCGTGCACAAGTTTTTGCTGATGGGGGAGCCCGAAGACATCGTTGCCGCGCAGCGTACGGTTGCCGCGCGCTACCCGCACCTCAATGTGGTGCGCTCAAACGATATCCTCTGCGAGGTCATGAGCGGCGAGGCTACCAAGAGCAACGCGGTTCGGCTGCTGTGCGAGCACTATGGCTTTGGCACGGACGATGCCGTGGCGTTTGGCGATGGACCCAACGACATCGACATGCTGCAGGCAGTCGGACACTCCTATGCGATGGCCAATGCGGAGGCTACGGTGAAGGCCGCCGCGACGGAAGTGATTGCCTGGACCAACGAGCAGTGCGGCGTAGCGCGCACGCTCGAGCAGCTGCTGCTGTAGTGAGACGCTGGGGCTACCCCAGCGTCTCAGATGTCCATCAAATTAGAAGCAAAACGGTAGGAATAGCAGCCTTTACCAGCGGTTTCTTTTTCATGACCGCAGTGCTTGCAGCGCCTGTGCGCAACGCGTACGGGCCTATACTCTTCTGGTCTACTACCGAGAGGAGCTTCCTATGGCAAGCATCGACACCACCGCCATTCACGCGGGCTACCAGCCCGGCAACTCCGAGCCGCGCGCGCTGCCCATCTATCAGTCCACCACCTTCCACTACAGCTCGGTTGACGAGGTCGCCGGCCTGTTCGACCTCTCTGCCGAGGGTCACATGTACAGCCGCATCTCCAACCCCACCTGTGAGTTTGTGGAGAAGAAGATCGCTGCCATGGAAGGCGGCGTCGGTGCCATCCTTACCAGCTCTGGCCAGATGGCTACGCTCATCTCCGTGCTCAACCTGTGCTCCTGCGGCGACCACATCGTTTCCAGCGCGGCCATCTACGGCGGCACCGTCAACCTGCTCTCCTTCACGCTTAAGCGCTTTGGCATCGAGACCACCTTCGTGAGCCCCCGTGCCTCCGTTGACGAGATTCGCGCCGCCGTCCAGCCCAACACCAAGCTCGTCTTTGGCGAGACGGTGGCCAACCCCGCGCTGGCCGTGCTGGACATCGAGGCCTTCGCGACGGCCGCTCATGCCGAGGGTCTGCCGCTCATCATCGACAACACGTTCCCCACGCCTACGTTCTGCCGTCCCATCGAGTGGGGCGCCGACGTCGTGGTGCACTCCACCACCAAGTACATGGATGGTCACGCCACGTTTGTGGGCGGCGTCATCATCGACTCCGGCAACTTTGACTGGGAGGCCCAGGGAGAGAAGTTCCGCGACCTGGTTGAGCCTGACGAGAGCTATCACGGTGTGGTGTACACGCGCGACTTTGGCAAGGCTGCCTACATCACCAAGGCGCGCTGCCAGCTGGTGCGTGACCTGGGCGTGTGCCCGCCGGCCGTCCAGGCATTCGCGCTCAACCAGTCGCTTGAGAGCCTGCCCATTCGCGTGCGTCGCCACAGCCAGAACGCACAGCGCGTGGCTGAGTACCTCGAGAAGCACCCTAAGGTCGAGAGCGTTAACTATCCTGGCCTGGCTTCCAGCCCCGACCACGATCTTGCGCAGAAGTACCTGCCCGAAGGCATCTGCGGCGTCATCTCCTTCGTGGTTGCCGGCGGCCGTGACCGCGCTGCCAAGCTGCTTGACTCGCTGAAGCTGGCCTCCATCGAGGTACACGTGGCCGACAGCCGCACCTGCGTGCTGCACCCGGCCAGCTCCACTCACCGCCAGCTGACTGATGAGCAGCTGGTTGCCTGCGGCGTCGAGCCTGGCATGGTGCGCTTCTCCTGCGGCCTCGAAGACGCCGATGACATCATCGCCGACCTCGAGCAGGCGCTGGAGCAGATCTAAGCACGCTGCGTGATGCAACTTTCGCCCTGACCCAGAATTGCGCGGAGGGGGCCGAACGGATCCGTTCGGCCCCCTCCGCGCAATTCTGGGTCAGGGCGAAAGTTGCATATCTCACAATATGGTTGAAATTGACGGATAATGCTCTCATGCCTGCCAAATAATTGGAAGAAATTGCGCAAAAGTGCTTGATTAATGGAGATGGTGTTGTTATGATGTTCAAAACCATTCAAAACCGCGCAAATTTGGTCAAAGGAGGTCAGCGATGATTGCCGCCGAGCGCACCGATCGCATTGTCGAGCTCGTCAACCGCAACGGCAGCATGTCGCTGGCAGACATTGCGCAGGAGCTTGACACCTCAGAGTCAACCATCCGTCGCGACCTCATGCGCCTGCACCAGCAGGGACGCCTGCGCCGCGTGCGTGGCGGTGCCATCAAGGTCACGCAGGCAGAGTTCGTTGTCGCAGATGCCACATTCGCCGGCCGCCAAGAGCTCAACATGCCCGAGAAGCGTGCCATCGGTGCGTTTGCGGCAACGCTCATTGGCCCTGACGACTTCGTCTTCATTGATGCAGGCACCACCACCGAGTGCCTCGTAGATGCCATTACCGAGACAAACGCCACCTATCTCACCAACTCGCTGCCGCATGCGCAGAAGCTTTTGGCCAAAGGCTGCCGCACGCTGCTTCCTGGCGGCGAAATCAAGCAGGTAACCGAAGCGCTCGTCGGTGCGGAAACCGTCAATTTCCTGCGGCGTTATCATTTCACTATTGGGTTTTGGGGTACCAACGGGGCGGACTTGGAGACCGGCTTTACTACCCCAGAGTTCAGTGAGGCGGCAGTAAAGCAGATCGCGCTTGAGCAGACCGTTCGGCCTTACGTTCTGTGTGACTCAAGCAAGTTCTCGCGGGTCTCCCTCATCACCTTTGCGGATTTTGACCGCGCGCACGTCATCACCGACCAGCTCGCGGACAGAACCTATATGCAGGCAGGCAATGTAACGGAAGTGGGGAAGCAGTCATGATTTATACCGTCACCTTCAACCCGTCCCTTGACTACATCGTGCGCGTCGACCACCTCAAGCTTGGTGCCGTCAACCGCACCCACTACGAGCACATCCTCCCGGGTGGCAAGGGCGTCAACGTCTCCATCGTGCTGGGCAACCTCGGCCACACCAGCACCGCATTGGGCTTCGTTGCCGGCTTCACGGGCAAAGAGATCGAGGAGCGCATGCGCGCGTACGGCGTCGAGTGCGACTTCATCCAGGTGGCGGAAGGCATGAGCCGCATCAACGTGAAGGTGAAGTCTGAGGAAGAGTCCGAGATCAACGGCATGGGCCCCGTCATCACCGAGGATGACATCCAGGCGCTGTTCGACAAGCTGGACGAGCTGCAGGCAGGCGATTACCTGGTCATCGCGGGCAGCGTTCCCAACACGCTGCCGTCTGACATGTACGAGCGCATCATGGAGCGCCTCGAGGGCCGCGGCGTGAACATTGCCGTTGACGCCGAGCGCGACCTGCTCACGCGCGTGCTCAAGTACCATCCGTTTGTCATCAAGCCCAACAACCACGAGCTGGGCGACATCTTCGGCGTCACGCTGAAGACGCGCGAAGAGGTGGTTCCGTACGCCAAGAAGCTGCAGGAGCAGGGTGCCCGCAACGTCATCATCTCCATGGCGGGCGAAGGTGCGGTCTTCGTGTCCGAGGCGGGCGAGGTTGCGATGAGCGAAGCCCCCAAGGGCAAGGTGGTCAATTCAGTTGGCGCGGGCGACTCCATGGTGGCCGGCTTCCTGGCCGGCGTCATCGAGACCGGCGACATGGCGCAGGCTTTCCGCATGGGTCTGTGCACCGGCTCGGCAAGCGCCTTCTCTGACGAGCTGGCAACCAGGGACGAGGTAGAGGCCCTGCTCGCAACCATTTAGGTGACAAGCTGCGCGGATATGCCGCGCGGATGTCCATAGCACGACGTTCGTAGTTTCGGAAGGGAACGTAGAAAGGGGAGCAGCAGATGAAGATCACTGATCTGCTCAAGGTCGAGGGCATCAAGGTTGGCGCAAGCGCGACCGACCAGATGGATGCCATCGATCAGCTGGTGGCGCTGCAGGACGCCAGCGGCAACATTAACGACAAGGACGCCTACAAGAAGGGCATCCTTGCACGCGAGGCCGAGTTCTCCACCGCGGTGGGTGACGGCATCGCTATCCCGCACGCCAAGGTCGCGGCTGTGAAGAAGCCTGGCCTGGCCGCCATGACCGTCCCCGGTGGCGTTGACTGGAACGCCCCCGACGGCGAGCCGGCTGACCTCATGTTCATGATCGCCGCCCCCGAGGGCGAGGCCAACACGCACCTTGAGATGCTGGCCAAGCTTTCCGCGCTGCTCATGCACGCCGACTTTGCCAACGCTCTGCGTCGCGCTCACGACGCGCAGGAGTTCCTGCAGATCATCGACGAGGCCGAGGCCCATCGTGATCTCGAGCAGGCCCAGAAGAACGCCGCTCAGGTTGCTGCCCGCGCTGCCGCTACCGCCGACGCTTGGCCCAAGATCCTGGCCATCACCGCCTGCCCCACCGGCATCGCTCACACCTACATGGCTGCTGAGAACCTTGAGAAGAAGGCTGCCGAGATGGGCATCCAGCTCAAGGCCGAGACCCAGGGCTCCGCTGGCGCCAAGAACGTCCTGACCGCCGAGGAGATCGCACACGCCGAGGGCATCATCATCGCTGCCGACAAGAACGTCGACCGCGCCCGCTTCGCCGGCAAGCAGGTGTACTCCACCAACGTCTCCGCGGGCATCAACGACCCCGAGCGCCTCATCAACATCATCCTCAACCATGAGGCCCCCGTGCAGGAGGGCACCGTCGTGGAGGCTTCCGCTGCTGCCGAGACCGAGAGCATCGGCTCCCAGCTGTACAAGCACCTCATGAACGGCGTTTCCCACATGCTTCCGTTCGTCATCGGCGGCGGCATTCTCACCGCTCTGGCGTTCCTGGTTGACATGGGCGCTGCTGGCACCGGCGCGTACGGCTCCAGCACCTTCCTGGCCGCCTTCTTCAAGAAGATCGGCGAGGAGGCCTTCGGCATGATGCTGCCGATCCTGGCTGGCTACATCGCCATGTCCATCGCTGACCGTCCGGGCCTCGCCCCTGGTGTCGTCGGCGGCCTCATGGCCAAGTCCGGCATCAACTTTGCCTTCCTGTCCACCGCTCCTGACTTTGACAGCAGCGTCTGCGTCTCCGGTGGCTTCATCGCCGCTCTGGCCGCTGGCTTCCTCGCTGGCTACCTCACCAACTACATCAAGAAGGCCTGCGACGCGCTTCCCGAGTCCCTCGAGGGCATCAAGCCCATCCTGCTGTACCCCGTGTGCGGCATCCTGGTGACCGGCGCTGTCATGTATGTCCTGAACCCGATCTTCGGCATGCTCAACACCGCCATGAACAACTTCCTGGGCGGCATGCAGGGTGCCAACATCGTGCTCCTCGGCGCCATCGTCGGCGGCATGATGTCCATCGACTTCGGCGGCCCGTTCAACAAGGCCTCCTACGTCTTCTCTACCGGCCTGCTCGCTGACGCCGCTCTGGGCGGCCCTGGCCAGGTTGTCATGGCTGCCTGCATGGCTGGCGGCATGGTTCCCCCCATCGTGATCGCCCTCTCCACCACCTTCTTCAAGAACAAGTGGAGCAAGGCTGACCGCGACGCCGGTCTGGTCAACTACATCATGGGCCTGTCCTTCATCTCCGAGGGCGCCATTCCGTTCGCGGCCGCTGACCCCGCGCACGTCATCCCGACCTGCGTGATTGGCTCCGCCATCGCCGGTGGCCTCTCCGCCATGTTCGGCTGCTACAGCCCCGCGCCTCACGGTGGCGCCTGGGTCCTGCCTGTCATCGGCAACCCCGTGATGTGGCTCGTCGCCATCATCGCCGGTTCCGTCGTCGGCGCTGTGATCCTTTCCTTCTGGAAGAAGCCCGTCGAGGAGTAAACACGCACTTGACGGTGCTTGTCCTTCCCCTCTAGGAGCCCGGACGTCCCTTCCTGCGTCCGGGCTCCGCCCATATAGATACGCTACGCCCGAACAGGTGGGACAGACACCGTGGTTCGGGTTTCGCAATTGCGAAACCCGAACCACGGTGTCTGTCCCACCTGTTCGGGCGCTTCCGTTTGTTTGCATCGTGCACAAAAATGCATCAGAACGTAGTTTGCATTTCTTTACATTTTGCACATTACGTTGACCGAAAAAGTGGGCAAGTGCACTGCAAATTACTTGACTTGAAAAGTGCATATGCAATTATAAAAACGGTGTCGATATGTGTGTAAATGCCCTATCGCAGAACCGCAAACCATGCATTTGCACATGACAAGGGAGAGAGGAGTACGTATGCAGCAAACGTCGTCCGCGTCGGCCGCGAGTGCGAAGAAGGGAGGCGGAGCCCTACACAACACGCTTATCTACATGCGTCAGCACTGGCAGCTCTACGTGCTGTTCATGATGCCGGCATTCGTGCTCACCATCATCTTCAGGTACATCCCCATGGGCGGCGTGCTCATCGCGTTTGAGGAGTACAACCCGTTCCGTGGCGTGTTTGGCAGCGAGTGGGTTGGATTTGCACACTTCCAGCGCTTCCTCAACTCGCCTGACTTCATGCGCTATCTCACTAACACGCTGAAGCTGAGCATCTTCGGTCTTCTTTGGGGCTTCCCCGCACCCATCCTTCTGGCATTTCTGCTCAACCGCGTGCTGAGCACGAGCCTCAAGCAGAAGATTCAGCTCGTGCTGTATCTGCCCAACTTCATCTCGGTCATCGTCCTCTGCGGTATCGTGCGCATCCTGCTGTCGCCCACCGGCCTCATCAACCTGCTGCTCGGTACCAACTGGAACTTCATGACCATGCCGTCCGCCTTCCGTACCATCTATATTGCATCCGGTATCTGGCAGGGCGCCGGCTGGGGCTCCATCATCTATACCGCGGCACTCTCCAACGCCTCCAAGGACCTCAAGGAGGCTGCCGTTATTGATGGCGCCAACATCATCCAGCAGATCAAGGCCGTTGAGTGGCCTGCCATCCGCGACACCGTACTCATTCAGTTCATCATGAGCGTCGGTAACATCATGAGCGTCGGCTTCGAGAAGGCCTATGCCCTGCAGACCGACCTCAACCTTGCCAGCTCCGAGATTATTTCGACCTACGTGTATAAGGTCGGTCTTCTCGATGGTAACTACGGCTTCTCTACAGCCGTCGGCCTGTTCAACACCGTCATCAATGTCATCCTCCTGATCACCATGAACGAGGTCGTCAAGAGGATGAACGATGGCAAGGGCATGTACTAAGAGGGGAGGGACGGCAATGGCAAAAAAGAAAAAGAGCGAGTTCCAGAAACTCCCCACTGAAGATAAGATCATGACTGGCCTGGGCTATGCCTTCCTCGGCTTGTTCTGCATCGCCATTATCTTCCCGATGGTCTACATCGTACTGGCGTCCTTCGTTGACCCAGTTACGCTGCAGAATCAGGGTCTTACGTTCGACTTCTCCAAGTGGACATTGACGGCTTATGAGCGCGTTCTTTCCAACGCCCAGATTTGGATCGGCTTCAAGAACGCCCTCATCTACTCCATCCTGTTTACGGTGCTCTCCATCGTGGTCACGCTGCTGGCGGCCTACCCCATGTCGCGTGACGACTTCAAGGGCAAGGGCTTCTTCAACCTCATCTTCATGATCACCATGTTCTTTGGTGGCGGCCTGATCCCGACCTACTTGCTCATCAGCCGCCTGCACATGCTCGACACCATCTGGGCCATCCTGCTGCCCGGCTGCTTCGGCGTGTACAACATGATCATCGCCCGCACGTACTATCAGGGCATCCCCAAGGACCTCCAGGAGGCGGCCGAGATCGACGGTGCCAACGAGATGGTCTACTTCTTCCGCGTGCTGCTGCCGGTGTGCACCCCCATCATCGCCACCATCGCGATGTGGAACTTCGTCGGCATGTGGAACAGCTACTTTGACGCCATGATCTACCTGAACAGCGCGTCCAAGCAGCCGCTGCAGCTCGTTCTTCGCTCCATCCTGATTCAGAGCCAGCCGGAGCCCGGCATGGTGTCCGATACGCAGAGCACCGCCCAGCGCGCCCAGCTCGCCGAGCTCCTCAAGTACGCCACCATCATCATCTCCAGCCTCCCGCTTCTGGCCATGTACCCGTTCTTCCAGCGTTACTTCGACAGCGGCATCATGGCCGGCGCCGTCAAGGGCTAAGCCCTTCGGCAGCACCATTTACGTTTGGTTTTCACAGAAAGAAGGATTTCCTCATGAGTAACCTCAACCGTCGTTCGTTCCTCGGCCTCTCCGCGGCTGCTGCCGGCGCCTCCATGCTGGCTGCTTGTGGCGGCGGCAGCGACGCCCCCGCCGGTGGCGCTGACACCTCCGTCGATCCCGCTGACCTCACGCTGCCTCTCGCCGAGACCGCTACGATCACCGGCCTCACCAACTATCCCGTCGGCTCCGAGCCCGAGCCCAACAACCGCACCATCTTCAAGCGCCTTGAGGAGGAGACCAACGTCCACGTTGACTGGAAGACCATCCAGGCCGACCAGTGGGGCGACAAGATCTCCCTCGAGATGTCCAACATCAACACCCTTCCCGACATGGTCTTCAACGCCGGCTTCGGCGACACCGAGCTTCTGAAGTACGCCAAGCAGGGCGTCATCATCAACGTCGAGGAGCTCATCGACACCTACATGCCCAACCTGCAGCACGTCTTCGAGCAGGCTCCCGAGTACCGCGGCATGTGCGAGGACGAGGAGGGCCACATCTGGGCTCTGCCTTGGATCGAGCAGCTGGGCTATGAGAAGACCGCCATCCAGACCGTCGGCAACATGTCCTTCATCAACAAGGACTGGCTGGACTTCCTGGGCCTGTCCATGCCCACCACGGTTGACGAGTTCGAGGCCGTCCTGCTTGCCTTCAAGGACAACGCCGACAAGCTCAAGGCCCAGTTCTCCATTGACGGCGACGTCATCCCCATGTCCTGCATCCTCAACGACGGCGACCAGGATCCCTACATCCTGATCAACGGCTTCGGCGAGGGCTATGGCGATCCTGACCGCGGCAAGCACATCGCCGTGACCGACGAGGGCAAGGTCGTCTGCGTCGCCAACTCCGAGGGCTTCAAGAAGGGCACCCAGTGGCTGAACAAGCTGTACTCTGAGGGCCTCATCGACCCCGAGGCCTTCACGCAGGAGTGGAGCACCTATGTGGCCAAGGGCAAGAGCGGCCGCTATGGTGTGCTGTTCTCTTGGGACGTTGCCAACATCGCCCAGGTCACCATGGACGACCTGATCGCCGGCAAGAGCTGGGTGCCCCTGCCCGCACTGCAGGCTGACACCAAGAACATCACCCCGCAGACCGGCTCCTTCACCTCTGGCTTCCAGCGTGGCCGCTGCGTCATCACCGCTGCCT
>DJXA01000158.1:0-1398 GCA_002449555.1 Atopobiaceae bacterium UBA7016
GGACAATCAGGACGGAGGCTTTTGTCCGGGACGCAAGCCTCCGTCCTGATTGTCCGGGACACAAGCCTCCGTCCTGATTGTCCGCATTAAGGGACCGTCGCTACTCCTCGCGATGCGCCGCAAACTTGGCAACCAGCTTCTCAAGCAGGTCCACCGTCACCTCGAGGCTGCTCACCGGAATGAACTCGCGGATAGAGTGCGCGTTATAGCCGCCGGTGGCGATGTTAGGGCACGGGAGGCCACGGAAAGTGAGCTGCGCGCCGTCGGTACCGCCGCGCACCGCAACGATGCTCGGCTCGATGCCCACCTCGCGGTTGGCCTCAAGAGCGTAGTCAATGAGGAACTCGATGCCCTTGAACTGCTCGGCCATGTTGCGGTACTGCTGCTTGATGCGCACCTCAACGGTGCCCTCGCCATAGCGCGCGTTCATGAAGGCGGCGATGTCGGCAAGCGTTTGCTGACGGCGCTCGAAGCTGGCCGCGTCAAAGTCGCGCAGGATGTAGGAGAGCTTGACGTCGCTGGCCGAGCCCTCGACAGAGATGGGGTGGTAGAAGCCCTCGCGGCCCTCCGTGTGCTCGGGGCGCTCGTGGGCGGGAACCATGCCGTCGAACTCGCCGGCGAGAGTGATAGCGTTGACCATCACGTTCTTGGCAGAGCCCGGGTGCACCATCACGCCGTGGATGAGCACGTCAGCCTGGCAGGCGCTGAAGCACTCGTAGTTGAACTCGCCCAAGGCCTCGCCGTCCACGGTGTAGCACCACTTCGCGCCAAAGCGGTCAAGGTCGAGCAGCTCGGCGCCGTGACCGATCTCCTCGTCGGGCACGAAGGCGATCTTCAGCGTGGGGTGCGGCAGGTTGGGGTTGGCCTGAATGCGTGCCAGAAGCGAGCAGATCTCGGCGACACCGGCCTTGTCGTCGGCAGACAGGAGCGTCGTGCCGTCGGTGCAGATGATGTCCTGGCCGACGAACTGCGCGAGGTCGGGCACCTGGGCGAGCGTCGTGGCAACGGGCTTTCCGTCGACGATGCCCGCAACGAGGTCGCCGCCCTCATAGTGCACGATGTGCGGCTTGACGTGGTCTGCCGGAGCATCGGGCGCCGTGTCGATATGCGCGCAGAGGCCGAGAGCCGGAGCGTCTTCGGCGCCAGCAGAGGCCGGCACAGAGGCGGTCACGTAAGCGTGCTCGTCAACCACCACGTCCTCGCAGCCCAAAGCGCGCAGCTCCTCGCCCAGAAGGCGCGCCATGTCATGCTGACACGGCGTGGAGGGCGTCTGCTCCTCGTTGTTGGGGTCTGACTGCGAACCCACCTGCACATAGCGCATAAAGCGCTCAACGACATCTGACATGTACGTTCCTTTCTGATGAAGACCCGAACAGATGGGACAGGCACCGTAGTTCG
>DJXA01000158.1:1491-2723 GCA_002449555.1 Atopobiaceae bacterium UBA7016
CGAACTACGGTGCCTGTCCCACCTGTTCGGGTCACGCTTGCTGCTGGTAGAACCACTGGTAGAGCGCGAGCTCTTCCGCGGTGTCTTTGCTTGATGAGAAGGTCACGCCGCCCGGTGCGTCATCGTCTGCCAGAAGGCCGCGCGCGGTCAGTACCGTACGGAGCTGGCGGGCCGTTCCCAAGCCGCCGTCAAAGAGGGCCACGTCGCCCAGCACGTCTCGGATGACCTGCTTGACGAAGGGGTAGTGGGTGCAGCCCAGCACCACGCCGTCCACGGTGCCCCGATACCTGCCCACATAGTGCTCTACCAGGGCATGGATCTCGGGCGAGGAAAGGTCCCCCTTCTCGATGAGGTCAACCAAGCCCACGCAGGCAATGGGAACGACCTCAGCCTGGCTGGCCCAACGCTCCTCGAGGCGGTGGAACTTGTCCAGCGCCAGCGTGGTTGCCGTGGCCATCACCAAGATCCGGCCCCGCGGAAACGCGAGTACTGCCGGCTTAAGGGCGGGCTCGACCCCAATGATGGGCAGGTCAGGATACTCGTCGCGCAGCGCGGCGGCAGCGGCAGACGTAGCCGTGTTGCACGCAATGACAATGGCCTTGGCGCCCTCGTCAAGCTGGCGCGTCACGATGTTTCGCGAGAGCGCGAGCACGTCCTGGGCATCGCGGTCTCCATAGGGGGCGTTTGCCGAGTCCCCGAAGTAGCAGAACCGCTCGTGAGGCAGCTCTGCCGCAAGGCTCTTCAGCACGCTGATGCCGCCCACGCCCGAGTCGAAGACCCCTATGAAACCCGCCGAACCCATGCACTCACCCTCTAGCTCACACGACCATCATTCATAGCATACGTCTGGTCGGCGATGCCCATGGTGGACTCTCGGTGCGACACAAGAAGCACGGTTCGCGTTCCGCGCTGTTCGGCCAGGCTCTGCAGGATCACGCCCTCGTTGAGCGAGTCGAGGTTGCTCGTAGGCTCGTCCAGAAGCAGGAACGGCGCGCCTGAGAGAAACGCGCGCGCCAGGCCCAGACGCTGGCGTTCTCCGCCCGAGAGCGTATCGCCCAGCTCGCCCACCATGGTGTCGTAGCCCTGAGGGAGGCTTGCAATGAAGTCATACACTGAGGCGGCACGACACGCCTCCTCAAGCTCCGCCTGCGTCGCGTCGGGCTTGGCGACCAGCAGGTTGTCACGAATGCTGTCATGGAAGAGGTAAGTGTCTTGCTCCACGAGGGCCTCAA
>DJXA01000065.1 GCA_002449555.1 Atopobiaceae bacterium UBA7016
CGCCCAGCTTCATGGCGTTGGCGCCAAAGGTATTGGTGGTGACCACCTCAGAGCCCGCGGCCACATAGGAGGCATGAATCTCGCGAATCTGATCCGGGTTGGTCAGGCAGAGAAGCTCCGGCACCTCGCCGGCAGCCAGGCCGCGGGCCTGAAGCTGCGTGCCCATGGCACCATCGAACAGCAGAAAGTCCTTGCCGGCCAACACGCGGGCAAGATGCTCGTCCTTTACGCGCAGCGTACGCACCGCGCGATGCCCCTGGGGCGTCACCCAGCTCTTGGGATCGCTGCTCATAGATACCTCCCTTGTCTTGCACATAAGCGCTGCAACAAAAGGGGCTACCCCTTTTGTCTCAGCCCTTTTGTCTCAGCCCGCCGGTACACGGCGTACCCGCTTTTCGCAGCGTACACCAGTCGCGCAGGTTGCATGCGGCACAACCGGGACGTGCGCCAACCTGCGGTGAATCAAAGTATCCCACCACGGCCGTGACGCTTTTGGTAGGCACCATCAGCATGCTCGGTGTCAGCGTGACGCCAAGGCGCCGCTGCGCATCAAGCGCCGCGAGCAGCGTTGGCTGACAGAAAAGCGGCAGGTCGCCGTAGCCAGGCGAGAAGCGCCAGTTGGTATGTAGCCCACCTGCCGCCGCGTCCGCCACCAGCAGCGCCTCGGCGGCATCGGCCGCCCGTTCAATAGCCGCCGTCGCCGCCGCGTCAAACAGCACCTGGCCCAGCGGGTCGGTGAGCGAAAGCCTGCGCAGCTCTTGGTCAACGCCCACCCCGAGCGTCACTGCCATCACGCCTACGGCAACCGCGCCCGCAAGATGCTCGGCAATGCTTGCGCCTTCAAGGCAAAGCGCGCAGTCCTTGAGGCGCAGCTCTGGCGTGCCGTCGCCACGCACCGTGCGCTCCGCAACGTCAAAGCTGCGCAGGCAGGCACGGGGACGTGCGACCTCAAGGCACCGTGCCACGGCCGCATCAAGGCGCGCCTCAAGCTCGGGCGTGACCTCCTGCCCGCGATGGCCGAGGTAGCGCAAGACCTCGGTGCGGTCGACGGAATCGACCTTCAGCTGCTCGACCATCACCGCCACGGTTCTATGCCTTCAGATACCCGCACTCCACGAGCGCGTCGTAGGTTGCCTTGCCAATCTCCGGGTGATTCATGCTGTAGATGTGGATGCCGTCCACGCCGTTGGCCGCCAGGTCGCAGATCTGCTCGATGGCATACTCCATGCCGGCACGCGCCTGAGCATGCTTGTCGTCGCCAGCCGCCACCAGGCGCTTCACGACCTTCGCCGGAATGGACGCGCCGCAGGTGAACGCCATGCGCTGGATCTGCGCCACGCTGGTGAACGGCATGATGCCCGCCACGACGGGGATCTTGATGCGGTAGCGCAGGCACAGCTCGCGGAAGCGGTAGAAGTCCTCGTTGTTGAAGAAGAGCTGGCTCACCAGAAAGTCGGCGCCGGCCTCCTGCTTAAGGTAGAGATGCTCGAGCGACTTCTCCAAGCTCTCGCACTCTACGTGGCCCTCGGGGTAGCACGCCGCGCCCACGCACATCTCGGGCATCGTCTCTTTGATGCGCCTGATGAGGTCCGCGGCATAGGAGAAGTCGACGGTCTGGGCGCCAGGACGGCGGTCACCGCGCAGGGCGAGCACGTTCTGGATGCCGGCCGCGCGAATCGCCTGCAGGTTGCTGTCAACCTCTGCGGCCGTCGCGCCCATGCAGGTGAGGTGCACCAGTGCATTGACGCCCAGCTCGCGCTCGATGTCGTGGCCAATGGTGAAGGTGTTGCCCGAGTTGCCCGACCCACCAGCAGAGAAGGTCACGCTGATCCAGTCCGGGCGATACTCAGAAAGGGCGCGAGAGACCTCGCGCGCCTGCTCGATAGGCAGGTCGCCACGCGGCGGAAAGATCTCGAACGAGAACGTCTGGCGCTCTTTGAGGATATCGCTGATTCTCATAGCATTTCCCTTCGGTTTTGGCTGTTTCGCCATGGTACCCGACCGCTGTTTCACATAAGTGACGGCCCCGTTCACCGCCGCGCGCAATTTTGGTCCCTGACTCCTAAATTGCGTCTGCATCAGTACAGGGGGAGCTCGCCGGTGAGGGGGTCGATCTGCTCGGGATAGAGCGGCTCGAAGGCGAGGCAGGTGTAGGTGGGCTCGCCGTGAAACTCCGTATGCCCAGCATCGCGCACCAGCGCACAAATAAAGCCCTGCTCACGGCCCTTGTCCGCAAGCTCGAGCAGCGCTTCCTCAGAGTCGACGTACACGCAGACCTTGGCCACGCCCGCACCAAACCAATCCGTAAGCGGCGAGGGCTCGGCACCGTCCTCGGCCAGATACACCCAGCTCTCGTCTGGCGTCACGCAGACGTCGCCCAAGCGTCCCTCGCGCGCCAGCGCCATCAGCACGGCCTCCACGCACGCATGTCCCGCCTGCGCGGCAATCTTGCCCTTGCGCATCTTGAGGTCGCGACGCATCACGATCATCTGCTTTGCCTTATATGAGGAGGACATAGCCCGTCCCTTCCGCTTGCTTTGCCGTGCGCGAGGCGTGTCCTCAATCAGAGCGGCCTCGCCTGCCTCATTGTGAGCCTTCCGCTCGACGGGGTCTAGATGCAGCGTAATGACCAAGTGCTCCTGCTCCCACAGGTCGCGCTCGATGCTGTCGAGCAGCTCGTGGTCGGCCAGCACGCTTCCCTCGGGCGACATTTCAACGTGCGCGCTCGCATACTGACGGCCGGGCCCGTAGTCGTGAATCATCAGGTCATGCATGCCCAGCACTCCGGGCGTGTTCTCGATGCGCGTCCGCACGCGACTCACCAGCTCTGGGTCCGGCGCGTGCCCAAGCAGCCTATCGACCGTCCCGCGCACCAGCTCGATGCCACCCCACACGATGACGCATCCCACGGCGAGGCCCATCCAGCCGTCCAACTGCACGCCGGTAAGGTGCGAGATTACCGCCGTCGCAAGTACCGCGCCCGTAGAGAGGGCGTCGTTTCGCGAGTCCAGCGCCGTCGCGTGCAGCGTGTCTGACGAGATACGGCGCCCCAGCTGCTCGTTGAAGCTCATCATCCACAGCTTCACGGCAATGGAGGCCAGCAACACCGCCACAACCGCCGGCCCAAACTCCGTCGCGTGGGGGTGCCGAATTTGCTCTACGCCATCTCGCAGCAGATCGAGGCCCATCACCATGACGATGATCGCCACGCCAAGCGAAGCCAGGTACTCGTAGCGACCGTGCCCATAGGGATGCTCCGCGTCAGCTGGCTTGCTTGCCAGACGAAACCCCAGCAGGCTCACTAGGTTGCTGGACAGGTCCGACAGGTTGTTGATTGCGTCGGCCACGATGGAAAGCGAGCCAACGGCCAGACCCAGCGCACCTTTGCCCAGAAAGAGCAGCACGTTGCAGAGAATGGAGACCACACTGGCCAGCAGGCCGTAGCGCTCCCTCACCTTGGGGTCACCAACGTTATCAGCATCGGCCACAAACTGCCGCACAAGCCATTGCGTCACGTCTCCCCTTTCGTCCCTCACATTCCGCGTGTTACCATTTTTGCGTTTATCAGCGCCACCTCGGAGGCACCATGAAAAAAACTCCGCGCTTCACGGCACTCGCCGTCCTTGTGGTAGCCCTTTGTCTCGCCCTGCTGCAGAATCGGCTTGCAGCTCCAGCGGCTGTGGACACGCCTGCGAACACGGGCGAGGTTGAGCAGGGAGTGGTGCTTGACCTCACCCAAGAGAACGACGACGGGCAGAGCTCTGACGTCGGCCAGGGCAGCGACGCTAGCCCTGGTGGCGAGGCTGACCAAGGCGGTGAGACCGAGCAGGGCAGCGAAGCAAGCTCGACCCAAGAAGCCAGCCCAAGTGCCGAAGCAAAGCCCAGTACGCCTGACCTCACAAACGTTGACCTGGGCGAAGACCTCGAGCTGAACGAGGGCATCACCGACAAGCGCAAAGAGCAGTACCTCGCCGCGCAAAACGTCACGGTGAAGCGAAACGGCACGTACACCAGCAAGGTTGAGGTTGCCTTGTACATTCACACCTACGGGACAGTGCCGGGCAACTACATCTCAAAGACCAAGGCCCGCGAGGCTGGCTGGGTCTCGAACAAGGGCAACCTTGACGAGGTGCTGCCCGGCAAGAGCATTGGCGGAGGCGGGTACTTCAACGAGTCGTGGGATGGCGAGCCGCTGTTGCCCGAGACGCCCGAAGGCCGCAACTGGCACGAATGCGACATCAACTACACCGGTGGTTACCGCGGGGCCGAGCGCATCGTGTACTCGGACGATGGCCTGGTCTTCTACACCGGCAACCACTACGAGACCTTCGAGCGCCTGTACTAGGAGGAGCTGTGAGAGAGATCACCATCGACGAGCGCGATTTTGCAGGCCCTCGAGACTTCATGGCATGGATCAAGGAGGCGCTGGAGTTTCCTGAGTACGCCGGCAACAGCCTGGCCGCTCTTCATGACTGCCTGGGAGACATCTGCGAGCCCACTACCATCAGCATTCTGCGCCGCAACCCCGAGCCCGACACCTGGTTTGACAAGGCGTCGCTCTGCATCGTGCGCGCCTCCATGGAAAACGACAACGTCAAGGTGCGCATCCGCTAGACCCTCTGCA
>DJXA01000168.1:0-369 GCA_002449555.1 Atopobiaceae bacterium UBA7016
CACCGAGTGCTGCGCGATGATCCACCGCTATCTGGGCACCCCCATCGACATCCACGGCGGCGGCGCCGACCTCTCCTTCCCGCACCACGAGAACGAGAGCGCCCAGGCCTGCTGCGCCTGGGGCGAGCCGCTTGCCAACGTGTGGATGCACACGGGCATGCTGCGCGTCGAGGGCGAGAAGATGTCCAAGAGCCTGGGCAACTTCTATACGCTCAAGGAGGTGCTGGACAAGTACCCGGCGGACGCCGTGCGCCTGCTGATGATGCAGACTCACTATCGCGCGCCGCTCGACTTCACGTTTGCGCACCTCGAGGGCATGGTCGACACCCTCAAGCGCCTGCAGAACTGCGTCAAGAACCTGCGCTGGGC
>DJXA01000168.1:569-1935 GCA_002449555.1 Atopobiaceae bacterium UBA7016
GCAGGTGGCCTTGCGGCCATCTTTGGCCTGGTGACGGCCGCCAACACCTATCTTGCCGGTGCCGCTGACGACGCGGCTACCTCGCCGGCGCTGCGTGCCGCCGATATGCTCGAGGAGCTTGCGAACGTTCTGGGCGTCAAGCTGGCGTCCAAGGGCGAGGAGCTGCCCGCCGAGCTGGTGGCGCTTGCGCACGAGCAGGCTGGCTACGAGGGCACGTCGCCCGACGAGGCTGCCGAGGCGCTGCTCGCAGCCCGTCAGGAGGCCCGCAAGGCCAAGAACTGGGCCGTTGCCGACGCCATTCGTGACGGCATTACGGCGCTGGGGCTCGTTGTTGAGGACACCGCCTCTGGTGCCCGTCTGCGCACCAAGTAAGTAAGAGGTCAAACGTGGCTAAGAACCAGTCGAGGAAGCCCGGCCGCGACGTGCGTGGCGGCACGGGAAAGCGCCAGGAGAAGATTGCGCCCACGCGCGGCGGCACCAGTCGCGTTGAGCGGATACAGACCAAGCGTGCGCAGGCGGCGTCTAGCCGTGGCCCGCGCCGTGACGAGTCCGCACATAAGCCTCAGCATAGGCAGGGATCGTCTTCCAAGGCAGACCTGATCATTGGCCGCCGTGCAGCGGCCGAGGCGCTTTCTGCAGGCATCCCCATCAAGAGCGCGCTGGTGCAGAACATGACCGGCGAGCGCGACGCGGCGCTTGAGGCGTTGGTCAAGCAGCTTGAGGCAGAGGATATCCAAGTCGATCGCGTGCCCAAGGGCAAGCTTGACGCCCTGGCCGAGGGTGGAGCGCACCAGGGCATCGTGCTGCGTGCTCGCCCGTTTGAGTATGCCGAGCTTGCTGACGTCATCGCCGCCTCGGGGGAGGGCAATGCCCTTGTGGTGGTGCTTGACCACGTGACCGACCAGGGCAACCTGGGGGCCATCATCCGCACGGCCGAGGTGGTGGGTGCCTCTGGCGTGGTCATCCCCAACGTGCGCGCCGCCGGCGTGGGCGTGGGCGCCTACAAGACCTCTGCCGGTGCCGTTATGCACCTGCCCATCGCGCGCGTTCCCAACTTGGCGCGGGCGCTTGACGCGCTCAAAGAGGCCGGTTTCTGGGCTGCCGCCGCAACCGAGCACGCCGCGGAAGACGTCTGGCATGCGCCATTCAGCGGACGCCTTGCGCTGGTCATGGGCTCTGAGGGCGAGGGCATCTCAAGGCTGGTCCGTGAGAAGTGCGACTTCGAGTGCCGCCTGCCGCAGCGCGGGCGCATCGAGTCGCTCAACGTTGCCCAGGCAACCACGGTGCTCTGCTACGAGTGGCTGCGTCGCGTGAGCGAGGCCGAAGCTGCCGAGGTGGGGGAGTAGCCATGCCGCGCCGGGCGCTT
>DJXA01000168.1:2070-4379 GCA_002449555.1 Atopobiaceae bacterium UBA7016
GACGAGCATGCGGGTGCCGGTGCGCTGTCCGATGTGAAGCACCTCTCGCGAGACCCGTATGGGCACGATCCGTTTGGTCGTGCGCGCGAGGCGCTTCTGGCTGACGTCGCGGCCTACGCTCAGGGCACCTACGACCCCGTCATCGTCTACGACGCCGCCGGAAACCTCGCTGACGATCGCCCAGACTTCTCTGCCGCGGGCGTGCGCGTGGTGTTCTCCAAGACGGGCGAGTCCGCAGACACGGTTATCGAGCGCCTGGTGACCCGCGCGCGCCGCGAGAACCGTGACGTGCTGCTTGTGACGAGCGACAACACCATCCGCTTCACCGTGGGCGGTGTGCCCGTCACGAGCATCTCAAGCCAGCTTCTCGCCACCGACATCACCACCGTGGCCCACGATGCCGAAACGGCCCGAGAAGAGCGCAGCCACGCCCGCATGACCCTCGAAGACCGTCTCTCCCCAGAAGCTCGAGAAAAGCTCTGGAAGCTCCTTGGTAGATAAGGTGCTACCATAGACATTCCCCGCCAGTGTGGCTCAATGGTAGAGCACCGGCCTTGTAATCCGGTGGTTATGGGTTCGATTCCCATCACTGGCTCCATGAACAATGCGAGGGACATCCCCCAAAGGGGATGTCCCTTTATTTCTACGGCCCGAAAGCTGGATCATCGCCGAAAGGCGATGTCCAGCACCCCACGCGACAGGTTGACCTGCGACTCAATTATGATTTGACCAGCAAAACAAGCGCGAGGCCGGGAGGGGCTGCCTTTGCTGCGATTCGCGAGCGAAGCGAGGCTGAGCTACAAAGGCAGCCCCTCCCGGCTACCCCTCGTGTAGGTTTTGTGGGTGCTCTACGCCCGGCAGCGGGGTTTACGTTGACAATATGCCCGAAGCCGCTTATTATTCATTTCCGCTTGTGGGGCGCTCGATTCCCACAGGTGCTTGAAAACGGAATGGGGATGTGGCACAGCGGCAACTGCGGCGGACTGTAAATCCGCTCCCTCTGGGTTCCCTGGTTCGAGTCCAGGCATCCCCACCATTCCTGCCCGTGTAGCTCAGTCGGTAGAGCACCTCGTTGGTAACGAGGAGGCCACCAGTTCAAGTCTGGTCGCGGGCTCCATTTCAAGCGCACCAACACACCTGCCGGTGTAGCTCAGTTGGTTAGAGCGCACGGTTCATACCCGTGTTGTCACTGGTTCGAGTCCAGTCACCGGTACCAGCGTTCAAACGGCACCTTCGGGTGCCGTGAACATAAATAGGCAATGTAAATGGCCGACCAGGTTGTTTTCAAAAGGAGGACGGCAATGGCCAAGGAGAAGTTCGATCGTTCTAAGCCGCACGTAAACATCGGTACCATCGGTCACGTCGACCACGGCAAGACCACCCTGACTGCAGCTATCACCAAGGTTCTCTCTGAGACCGAGGGCTGCAACGCTAACTTCGCCGCCTTCGACACCATCGACAAGGCCCCCGAGGAGCGTCAGCGTGGTATTACCATTAACGTCGCTCACATCGAGTACGAGACCTGGGAGCGCCACTACGCTCACGTCGACTGCCCGGGCCACGCCGACTACATCAAGAACATGATTTCCGGCGCTGCTCAGATGGACGGCGCAATCCTGGTCATCGCCGCCACCGACGGCCCGATGGCTCAGACCCGCGAGCACATCCTCCTTGCCCGTCAGGTCGGCGTTCCCTACATCATCGTCTTCCTGAACAAGTGCGACATGGTTGACGACGAGGAGCTCATCGACCTCGTCGAGATGGAGACCCGTGAGCTCCTCTCCGAGTACGACTTCCCCGGCGACGACCTCCCCATCATCCGCGGCTCCGCACTGAAGGCCCTCGAGGGCGACCAGGGCCAGTGGCGTGACGCCATCATCGAACTCATGCACACCGTCGACTCCTACATCCCGACGCCTGCCCGTGAGTCCGACAAGCCGTTCCTGATGGCCATCGAGGACGTCATGACCATTTCCGGCCGCGGCACCGTCGCTACCGGCCGTGTTGAGCGTGGCCAGCTCAAGCTCAACTCCCCCGTCGAGATCGTCGGCATCCGTCCGACCCAGACTTCCGTTGCTACCGGCATCGAGATGTTCCGCAAGACCATGGACTTCTGCGAGGCTGGCGACAACGTGGGCATCCTGCTCCGTGGCATCAAGCGCGAGCAGATCGAGCGCGGCCAGGTCATCTGCCAGCCGGGTTCCGTTACCCCGCACTGCAAGTTCACCGGTGAGATCTACGTCCTCACCAAGGAGGAGGGTGGCCGTCACACCCCGTTCTTCAGCGGCTATCGTCCCCAGTTCTACTTC
>DJXA01000168.1:4456-6839 GCA_002449555.1 Atopobiaceae bacterium UBA7016
AGTTCTACTTCCGCACCACCGACGTCACCGGCGACATCAAGGAGCTGCGTGACCAGGCTGGTAGCCCGGTCGAGATGGCTATGCCTGGCGACCACATCACCGTCGTCTGCGAGCTCATCCACCCGATCGCCATGGAGCAGGGCCTGAAGTTCGCTATTCGCGAGGGTGGCCACACCGTCGGCGACGGCCGCGTCTCCACCATCGAGGACTAGTACTTCCCTCATAGCACGGCAGAGGCCCGGCGCTACGGCGTCGGGCCTTTCTTTGCACTTTTGGTGCCATACATGTAGATGAAATGTCGTTGTTGACATGAGGTACCAAACGATGCTAGTGTTATCCATCGCGTCGCCATCCGTACTGCAGGGCGGCGGCGGGACTTATTGGAGGATTTCATGCGCACACTGGTTACTCTCGCCTGCACCGAGTGCAAGCGTCGCAACTACACCACCGACAAGAACAAGGCCAACAACCCCGATCGTATGGAGTTGAAGAAATATTGCCCGTGGTGCAAAAAGCACACTGTTCATAGGGAAACCCGCTAGAATAGTGCTAAACACAGGCCAGTAGCTCCAATGGTAGAGCGGCGGTCTCCAAAACCGTTTGTTGAGGGTTCGAGTCCTTCCTGGCCTGCCAGATCACTTCACCGGCTTTCCCTTCGGGGTTAGCCGGTTTCTATGAATAGAGAGTTCGTCCCAAGGAAGTAGGGAACATGGCAAACAAGGATCGTCAGAAGAGAAGCGTCCGCCAGGCACGCGCCCGCGAGCGTGAGGCTCTCGAGGCCGCGCAGTCTGCCAGCGTCTCCACCTCTGACAAGAAGGCCAAGGCAGCCAAGGCCGCTCCCACCAAAGAGGAGATTGCCAAGAGGGACGCAAGCTTCCTTGGTCGTACGCGCCGCTATTTCCACGATGTTCGTACCGAGATGAACCGCGTGGTGTGGCCGTCCAAGACCGAGCTCACCAACTACTCCACGGCCGTCATCGCCATGCTCATCATCTTCGGCGTGGTCGTGTGGCTCGTGGACACCGGTTTTGTCGCCGTCCTCGTCGGCTTTACCGGCCTGAGGGGGTAAGTGATGGCCAAGCGTTGGTATGTGGTCCACACCTACTCTGGATACGAGAACAAGGTCAAGAACGACCTTGAGCACCGTATCGAGACCTATGGCCTCGAGGATCAGATTGTCGACATCCAGATTCCCACCGAGGAGATCACCGAGGTAAAGGAAGGCGGCAAGCGCGAGACCAAGGAGTCCAAGGTCTTCCCGGGTTACGTGCTCGTGCGCATGGAGGTCGACGACAACTCGTGGGCTGTGGTGCGCAACACCCCGGGCGTGACGGGTTTTGTGGGCATCGATGGCAAGCCCACGCCGCTCCGTCGCTCTGAGTACAACAAGATCATGCGTCGCACTAACCCCACGGGCACCGTGGCGCCCAAGCACACCACCACCAGCAACCTCGAACCGGGCATGGCCGTCAAGGTCGTCTCTGGCCCGCTTGCTGACTTTGACGGTAGCGTCTCCGAGGTCATGCCCGAGGCGGGCAAGGTCAAGGTCATGCTCACCATCTTTGGTCGCGAGACTCCGGTCGAGCTCACACTCGACCAGGTGGTGACCATCATCTAGTTCGGCAACCCTAGTCGGCCCCGTAATCGGTGAGGATTGCTTCTCGGGAGTCCGGCGCGTAGATAGCAAAAGACAACATCCCAGGAGGCATACCATGGCAAAGAAGCAAGTCGTTCGCTTCATTAAGCTCCAGATTCCTGCCGGCAAGGCTAACCCCGCACCTCCCGTCGGCCCCGCGCTGGGTGCCGCGCAGGTCAACATCATGCAGTTCTGCCAGCAGTTCAACGCTGCTACGTCTGACAAGGCTGGCGACATCATCCCGGTCGAGATCTCCGTTTACGAGGACCGCACCTTCACCTTCGTGTGCAAGACCCCTCCCGCGGCCCAGCTCATCAAGAAGGAGCTTGGCCTGCAGAGCGGTTCTGGCGTTCCTCAGCGCGACAAGGTCGGCCAGCTCACCCAGGAGCAGCTCACCAAGATCGCCGAGATCAAGATGCCGGACCTCAACGCCAACGACATCGAGGCCGCCAAGAAGATCGTCGCCGGCACCGCTCGTTCGATGGGCGTCACCATCGCCGAGTAGCACTTCGCTTTTAGCCCCGAGAGGGGAGAGTTTAGTGGAAGGGCCAAGGCCCGCTAACACCACGACTACCACAAGGAGGTAGGAAATGCCTAAGCACGGTAAGAAGTACAAGGAGCAGGCCGCCAAGGTCGAGCGCAAGCTCTACAGCCCGAAGGCTGCCATGGAGCTCGTTAAGGAGCTCTCCGCCGCCAAGTTTGACGAGACCGTCGAGTGCTCCGTCCGCCTGGGCGTCGACACCCGTA
>DJXA01000153.1:0-2636 GCA_002449555.1 Atopobiaceae bacterium UBA7016
CGTAGCAGTGGGTCATGATATCCATAGTGAGGAAGCACAGCCACGAAAACAGGATGCCGCAGTCAAGTGCAAGCCAGGAAAGGCCGGTGTCGATGCTTTTGTTGGCCAGAAGGTTCATGGCCACTACGGAAAGCACCATGAGGCAGAACACGAGGGGAGGGAGGGTGTCGATCTTCCGGAAGAACTCAGCGACTTTTTTCATGAGTCAAACTCCTTGTTTTTTAGAGGTGGTTATCAAGTAACACCTGACTTGCTCTGCAGTTTGGGGTGCGCGCCCGAGCAAGGGACTATAGCACAGAAATGCTTCGTGGTATCGTGAGGGAACAGCGCTTCATGGATATCAAGCTACCTTCGTCTCTTTTGGATGGTGATTGCCATGCGTGTGGTGCCCTACGAGCCGAGCCACATTGACGAGCTGCGCGCGGTCTGCATCGAGCAGGCGAGCGAGCGTGCGCGCACTGAGGAGGCATACGGCCAGTTCACGCTGTGGATGTACTGCGACCCGTACCTTGAGAACGGCATCGCCTACATGCTGCTTGATGACGAGGGCGTGGCGCGGGGCTATACGCTGGCAGCGGAGGACGCGCACGAGTGGCGCAAGAGCTTTGAGCCGTATCGCGAGCGTATCGAGGCGCTGGGGCCGGAGTTTGCACCACGCGTGAAGGAGGAGCACGACTTCTACGACGCCGTGGCGGCCGACTATCCTGCGCACCTGCATATCGACATCTCAGAGGCGTATACGGGAGGCGGCAACGGGCGCACGCTAATGGAGACGCTTCTCGCGCGCCTGCGCGCGGACGGCGTCAAGGGCGTGATCTTTGGTGTACGGGCTTCTAACGAGCGCGCCGTGGGCTTCTACGAGCACATGGGCTTCAAGCGGTTCAACGAGTACGGCGACGGTGACGGCGTGACGTTCTGCATGGACCTGCAGGCATAGGGCTGCGGCTGTTTTTGCGTTGAAATCCTCTTTTCGGGCGTATCATTTATTGGTTGTTTGCCCTTGAAAGGAGCCTGCCCGTGTCCGATGAACGTCGAGAGTCGCTGCTCGCATGCCTCGTGCGGTGGCATGGATTGCTGACGCATGCCACGCGCGGCGCGCGCATTGCGGGCATCACGGCGCTGTCCATAGCGTGCGTCGCCATGGTGGCCACGCAGCTTAACTACGTGGTGGTGGGCGACGCTCACATGATTGTGGTGCTCGCGCCCATCACGGCGTGCGCGCTGCTGTATGGCGCGGTGCCGACCACGGCCGTGGGTGCCACGGCGGGTCTGGCGGAGCTCATCCACGCCACGCTTCTGCCGCTCGACTACTACGAGAAGTACTTTACGGTTCCGTGGAACTCGGTGGTGCTCTTTGCGCTGGTGGGCTTCGTCATGGGCCTGCTCTTTGCCCACGCGGACCAGTATCGCGGGCAGAGCGGCTGGCGGCGTCCGGCGGGCATCGTCGTGTGCTGCGCCATTGGCTCGGCTGTCTTCACGCTCTTCTTCCACCAAAGCACGTACCTCATCAATTCGCTTTTGGCCCTTGAGCTTCCTACGGAGTTTCTAAAGCAGCTGACCGGTAGCCACGAGGTGTTCTCGCAGTGGCTTGCCGACTTCGGGCTGATGGTGATGCTTGCGTTTGTGACCGACCACGTTGCTGTGAAGCTTGACCAGCGCAGCGAGAACCTCACCATTCGCGCGACGTTTCAGGGCTGGCTTGCCGTGGTGGTGGTCATTGCCTACATGACCTGCGCGGCGTTGGCGTATACGGGCATCTCCATCGTGTGCCGCGGCGATGCCGAGCAGCGCATGGGCGAGCAGATCGTCTACCTTGAGGGGCAGCTGGCCGAGCGCGACAAGATGCTGGAGGGTGTGGCTCGGCGCTCGCAGGTGACGCAGCGCGTTCTGGATGAGGTGCACGACTCGTCCATCGCCAGCGTGACGACCAACCTCACGCTGGGCGAGGACGGCGTCAACGTGGTGGCAGAGGACGGCATCGTGGTGTCATCCAACCGCGAGAGCTTTGTGGGGCTTCCCTTCGAAGAGGTGGTGGGCGCCGGACTGCAGAACGGCTTTGACGAGGCGCTGTACGGGGCGGCGCGGTCGAGCGAGTGGGACATGGGTGGCGGCGTGCTGGGATACATGCGCGCGGCCACCATGGGCTATGCGCGCGTGGCCAAGACGGGCGACTACCAGCTGATGGTTGCCATGTCGGCAGCGGACGTGTTTGCCTATCGCGGCGTGCTGATGGGCGTGGTCTCGGCGGTCTTCGTAGCCATCTTCTTTGTGGTGTATACGCAGGCGGCGCTTCTGCTGCAGAACGTGGTGGTCAAGGGCTTCGACGAGACCAACGAGGCGCTATCGGGCATCATGGAGGGCGACCTCAACCGGTCGGTGGAAGTGCACGACTCGGTGGAGTTCACGCACCTGTCCAATGGCATCAACGCTACGGTCGGCGCGCTCAAGAACTCGATTGCCGAGACGCGGGCGCGCATCGAGCGAGAGCTGCGCACGGCGCAGGCCATCCAGCACAGCGCCCTGCCGAGCACGTTTCCGCCGTTTCCGGACATCGACCGCTTTGACATCTATGCGTCCATGGACACGGCGCGCGAGGTGGGCGGCGACTTCTACGACTTCTTCCTGATTGACGACCA
>DJXA01000153.1:2789-4095 GCA_002449555.1 Atopobiaceae bacterium UBA7016
GCCAAGACCGAGGTGGGAAACTACATGGCGAGCGGTATGGACCTGGCGCAGGCCGTGCAGTCGGCCAACTACCACCTGTGCCAGGGCAACGACGCCGGCATGTTCGTGACGGTGTGGGCGGCCACGTTGGACTACAACACGGGCAAGCTGACGTATGTCAACGCGGGCCACAATCCGCCGCTGCTGCGCCACAACGGCTCGTGGCAGTGGCTGCGCAAGCGCGGTGGACTGTTCCTGGGTTCGTTTGACCTGGCCAAGTACCGGTCTGAGACGGTCTACCTTGAGCGCGGCGACCAGCTGTTGCTGTATACAGACGGCGTGACGGAGGCGTTTTCGCCCAACGAGGAGCAGTACGGCGAGCAGCGGCTTGAGCGCTATCTGTACCAACATGCGTCCGACCATCCGCATGCGCTGGTGGACGGGCTGCGCGCTGACGTGGCGGCGTGGGCAAACGGCGCGGAGCAGTCGGACGACATCACGCTGCTCTCCATGGAGTTTGGCGTGGCGCCCGAGGTGACGGGCACGATCACCGTTCCCGCGAAGGTGGACCAGCTGGAGCGCGTCCTGCACTTTATCCACAATGAGCTGGGCAAGCGCCTGTGCCCCATCGCGGTACAGAACCAGATGGACATCGCGCTGGAGGAGCTCTTCGTCAACGTGTGCAACTACGCCTACGCCGATAAGAACGAGCCCGGTACCTGCACGGTTGACTACGTGTACAACGCGAACCCCCACGCGATGACCATTCAGCTGTCTGACCAGGGCGTGCCGTTTGACCCGCTGGGGCACGGCGATCCGTCGCTGCCTACGTCGATCGAAGACGCACAGGTGGGCGGCCTGGGCATCTATATGACCAGGCGCCTGGTGGACGACCTGAGCTACGTGCGCGACGGCGACACCAACATCGTCGCCTTCCACAAGACCTGGTAGCCGGTCGGCGCGCAATTTTGGAGTCAGGGACCTAAATTGCATTCGATGCAATTTAGGTCCCTGACTCCAAAATTGCGCGCCGCTATCCGATGAGGTGAGCCTGACGCCGATGGTTGTGCAAATGAGTGCGCGCGGCGCGCTACGATGATCTCGCTATGTCCATAAGGACCGAGAGGAGCACGCATGAGCAAGATCGTCGTCGTTGGTGCCAACCATGCTGGCACCGCCGCCATCAACACCATCCTGGACAACTACGAGGGCAACGAGGTCGTCGCCTTCGACGCCAATTCCAACATCAGCTTCCTGGGCTGCGGCATGGCCCTGTGGATCGGCAACCAGATCAGCGGCCCCGACGGCCTGTTCTATCAGACCAAGG
>DJXA01000106.1:0-45863 GCA_002449555.1 Atopobiaceae bacterium UBA7016
GAGAGGTGCGCGCGCTCGAGCTGCGTGAGGATGCCCGAGCCGCCGCCGGCGTCCACGAGCAGGCTGCGCCCGCCCTCGGAGAGCACGAAGCACGTGTTGTAGCACTTGGTGACCACGGCGTTGCCCGTGCCCAGCATGGTGATGCGCATCAGGACCTCCTCGCTTCCTGTGCGCGATTGTACCCGATGGTGTGCCTTTTGGAGGCGGCTGGGCCTCGAGCGGGCGCTACAATAGTTGATGCCAAGGAAGGGAGGCGCCATGACCGATAGGCAGGAAGAGGCCCGGCGGCATCTGCAGGCCGTCGCGCATGAGGTCCGCGACGCGACGAGCCGTGGCGCGGCCGACGCGGCCGAGGAGCGCGAGCGCGAGGCAAGCGCGCGCAAGGGCGCGCTCTTCCTGGGTGCGGTCGTGGGCGTCTATGTGCTCTACCTCGCCATCTCCGGCCAGATGGCCACCTTCGTGGCGGCGCTCGCCGGCGTCAGGGCGCCCTGGGTGGTCGGCGCGGCCATCTGCTTCGTCTGGTACTTCATCTTTGGCGTGCTCGCCTATGCCATCGCGGTCTACCTTGACCACGACTCGCCTGTGGGCGTGCTCGACCTCATGAGCGTCGAGGCGAGCGGTATCTTCTTTGGCAACCTCACGCCCATGATGGCCGGCGCGGTGCCCTCGCAGATCGTGCGCCTCACGCGGACGGGGCTCGATGTGGGGGAGGCGTCCGCCACGCAGTTCACGCGCTTCATCATGTTCCAGCTGGCGGTGGTGCTCTTCGCCGCGCTCATGCTCGTGGCCAAGCTCTCGTTCTTCTTCGAGGCGTACGGCAACATCGTGGTGCTCAACCTGCTCGTCTTTGGCGTGCACCTGGCCGAGTGCGTGGGGCTCTTCGTCATCTGCCTCTGCCCGGGCCTCGTCAAGCGCGTGGGCAACTGGGCCATCGCGCTGGTGTCCAAACGCGGCTGGCTGAAGGACCGCGCCAAGTGGGACCAGATGGTGAACGTGCAGGTGGACGAGTTCTCGCAGGCGTTCAAGCGCGCCGCGCGCGACCTGCCGTCGATGGCTCTCACGCTGGTGGTGACGATGGCGCAGCTCGCGTGCCTGTACATGATTCCGTGGTTCGTGCTGCGCGCGTTCGGGCGCGACGGCGACTTCCTCGAGTGCCTGGCCGCGGGCTCGATGGTGCAGATGGTGGCCTCCGCCGTGCCGCTCCCGGGCGGGACGGGCGGCGCCGAGGGCGGCTTCGTGATGTTCTATCAGCGCATGTTTGGGCCCGTGACCTCGGCGGGGTTCATCGTGTGGCGCATCATCACGTTCTTTGCACCCACCATCTTGGCCGCGCCGCTCCTGGGCCTGACCACGCGCAATCGCACGGTGAGCATCTACGAGCGCGTACAGCGGCTGAAGCGAGGCCGCCACGGCGGCGGTGGCGCTGCCGTGCGCATCGACCCGCGGAAGCTCCTGCGCCGCAAGTAACAGGCGTATGTTGACATGGGGAGGCCCCTTTCTGTCAACATCAGCAGCGAATCGAAGCTGATGCTGACTGAAAGGGGCCTCCCCATGTCAACATACGCAATACGTTAGAGGGCGAGCTCCTTGGCGCGCTCGATGCGGGCGAGCACGTGGTCCTTGCCGGCAAGCGCGAGCGTCTCGCCGATGCCCGGCGACGCGGCGCTACCCACCACGGCAACGCGGATGGGCTGGAAGACCTTGCCCTTGCCCATGCCCAGCTTCTCGGGCAGCGGGTCAAGCGCGGCCTCGATGGCCTCGGGCGTCCAGTCCTCAACAGCTGCCAGCGCCTCGGTCGCGGCGTCCAGCGCCTCGCGGGCACCAGTCTTGGCCAGCCACTTCTTCACGGACTTCTCGTCATACTCAAGCTCGGCGTCTTCCTCATAGAGGAAGGCGGCCTGGTCGACCACCTGCGGCCCCAGCGTGGTGCGCGGCTTCAGCGCGGCGGCCAGAAGGTCGTACCACGCCGCGTCGTGCAGGCACTCGCCGGCCGGCTCGAAGCCGGCCGCGTGCAGCTGCGGGATGAGCACCTCGTCGGCGAAGGTCTGGTCATCCATGGCGTGGAGGTACTCGCCGTTGATGAAGTCCAGCTTCTTGGGGTCCATGATGGCGGGGTTCTTGCTCACATGGTCCAGGCTGAACTCGCTGGCCAGACGCTCGCGGCTGATGACGGTGCTCTCGCCGTCGGGGGCCCAGCCCAGAAGCGACAGGTAATTGACGAAGGCATCGGACAGGTAGCCTGCGTCGCGATACTCCTCTACGCTGGTGGCGCCGTGGCGCTTGGAGAGCTTCTTGCCGTCGGTGCCCAGAATCATGGAGATGTGGGCGAAGACGGGCGTAGGCGCGCCGAGGGCCTCATACACCATGATCTGGCGCGGGGTGTTGGAGAGGTGGTCGTCGCCGCGGATAATGTGGGTGATGCCCATGCGAGCGTCGTCAACCACGGTGGCGAAGTTGTAGGTGGGCGTGCCATCAGAGCGGAAGATGATGAAGTCGTCCAGCTCCTTGGCGTTGAAAGTCACGTCGCCGTGGACCGCGTCGTGGACGATGACGTCGCCGCGGCCGTCGGGCACCTTGATGCGGATGGTGTAGGGCTCGCCGGCGTCAACGCGTGCCTGGGCCTCGGCCGGGTCGATGTTGCGGCAGGTGCGCTGGTAGCCCTGGAAGGTGTCCTTGCGCTCCTGGGCGGCCTTGCGGTCAGCCTCGAGCTTCTCGGGCGTGCAGAAGCAGTAGTAGGCCTTGCCCTCAGCCACCAGGCGCTCGGCGGCCTCGCGATAGATGGGCAGGCACTCGGTCTGCCAGTAGGGGCCATAGTCTCCGCCGACCTCTGGACCCTCGTCCCAGTCAAGGCCCAGCCAACGCATGGCGCGCAGGATGATCTGCGTGTTCTCGTCGGTGGAGCGGGTGGGGTCGGTGTCGTCGATGCGCAGGATGAAGGTGCCGCCGGTGGCGCGGGCAAAGGCCCAGTTGTAGATGGCGGTGCGGGCGCCGCCCACATGGAGCTTGCCGGTGGGCGAGGGCGCGAAGCGCACGCGGACGTTCTGGTTCTCTGACACGATGGTTCCTCTCGTGACGTGTCTGAATGTGCAGCCTTCCTAGTATAGCCCTGGAGCTGGTCTGCCGTCGCGCACTCACAACTTTGCCGCACCACCTGGGTCGGACCCATCGGGGCAATTGGAGTTCGATGAGACCAAACGGGGCCCTCTGGCGTCGCATCCAGCGGAAACTCCGCACGATGAGACCGAACAGGGCCATCTAACGTCGCATCCGGCGGACCACCAAGGACAGTCCTTGGTGGTTCCTACTTGGCCTGCTTCGCCAGGGAGGAGCGCAGCGTTGCGCCGAGCATAAGCGCCCCGCACGCAACCGCCAGCATCACGGCAATCACCACGCATGATGCAACTGGGAAATCGGGCCAAGAATGGTCAAAAAGGCCCGCAATAAAGTCGGCCAATGCATTGCACACGTTCGTCACCGGTCCGCTGAACGCTGCGAGGACGCTGGCCGTCATGTGACGCAGTGATGCGAGCAACGGGTTTTCCAGCACAGCAGCTATAAGCGCGTCAGCGACATCCGTGCGAATCAGCACCCCAGAGGCGCTCTCGGCCACCAGATACAAGCACGACCCGAGGAAGAGCGGCATGAGCGCCCACACGGGCGACGCCTTCACAGACGCGCCCACGCTGGGTGCCAGAACAACCACCGCGACGTAGAGCACAACAAAAACGCAGCAGGTTACGATAGCGTTTGACGTCCCCAGGAGGGCTGTAACTACCAAGGGAATGAGCCCAAGGGCAAAGGCGATGCCGCAGCCGGCAAGCGCGCCAACAGAGAAGGTGCCTCCATTACCCTTGCTCCGCACTAGTTCAACGATGCGCATAAGCACGCCAACTGCCAGACAGGCTAGCACGAGGTAATGCATGATGCGGAAGGCATAGACGCTGTACGTAGCTCGGCTTTCCCCGCTCGCCGTGAAAAACAGAATGGCGCTCACAATGAGGCCACCGACGGCAACGATGACACCGGGGAATCCGCTGGCATCGTCAAACCCCTCCGCAAATGAGCCAAGCCCAACCCACACGATGAGCACGAGCGCCGCCAGGCCGATGTAACCAAAGAGGAAGATGGGGTTGTGCGTCTCAAACATATCGCAGATGGCCCAAGAGAGTGTGCCCAGGGCGTATACCAGGCACGTGCTGAATAGGCCGAAGCCCGCGATGGGGTGCAGAAGCGACCCTACGAGCAGGTAGGCCAGCAGGCCGAGAAGCGCAGCGGCAAGGGCGATGACAAGCGGGGCGCCTACCATGACCATGCCAATAATGGGAAGAGCCATGATAATCGGCATGAGAAAGCCTGCTGCGAGGTCCCCGATCGGGTCAAACGGCGTGGCGATGAAGCCACCCATCCCGTCAGGGGTGAGCTGCCAAATGTCGCCACCAAGATCAAAGAGGCCGGTATCCCCAAACCAGTCGACGTCAATCCACATGCCATCCTCCGTCCCTCGCGCCTAGCAACAAGCCTAACACGAGGAACCACCAAGGACAGTCCTTAGTGGTTCCTCGTGTAAACATGCCGTTTCCGAGGGTTCTCGGGGGAATTGGGTTTCCGTACACTGCTCTCCAACAACCGCATAGCGTTGCCAAAACCTTTGAAGCGGAAGTAAAACCTGCCGAGGCGCATACAGAGAGTTCGGGTGGCTGAGATCCGAGCAGTAGCTGGCAGGCATAATGGACCCGCTGAGGGCGCGAAGAAACCCCTATGCATCTGGGGTGGAAGTCGCGACGGAGGCCCCCGTTACAGGGCAGGGAAGTGATGGCTTCCCACAGAGAGAGCGGGCGTGCGCGCCCACTAATCGAGGTGGCACCGCAGGTGTCTGTGCTCGTGCACGCGTAGACGCTTGTCCTCGAGACCCCTATTGGTCGAGGATGGGCGTTTTTTCATGGCCAGAGGCCAGGCTCGTCCTCACGGCGCCGCACGGCGCAGAAAGGAGGCCGACCATGGCCAAGAAGGACCCCTACCGCATCTACCTGCCCGAAGACCAGATCCCCACCAGCTATTACAACCTGCGGGCTGACATGCCCAACAAACCCGGGCGGATGCTCCTGCCCAACGGCGTGCCCGCTGAGGTGGGGCACATCGCGCCCGTCTTTGCCGAGGAGCTCTGCCGCCAGGAGCTCGACGACGACACGCGCTACACGCCCATCCCCGAGGGCATCCGCGAGATGTACAAGATCTATCGCCCGTCGCCGCTGTGCCGCGCCTACAACCTTGAGCAGGCGCTCGGCACGCCCGCGAAGATCTACTACAAGTTCGAGGGCAACAACACGAGCGGCTCGCACAAGCTCAACTCCGCGCTTGCCCAGGCGTACTACGCCTGCCAGCAGGGCCTCTCCACCATCACCACCGAGACGGGCGCCGGCCAGTGGGGCACCGCCCTGTCCGAGGCGGCGGCGCGCTTCGGCCTCGAGTGCGACGTCTTCATGGTGCGCGCGAGCTACGAGCAGAAGCCCTTCCGCCGGTCGGTGATGGAGACGTTTGGCGCGCAGGTCACGCCGAGCCCCTCGGACACCACTGAGATCGGCCGCAAGATGCTGGAGAACCCGGACAACTACACGGGCTCGCTCGGCACGGCCATCTCCGAGGCCGTCGAGCGCGCGCTGCACGTGCCCGAGAACCGCGGACGCTACCAGCTGGGAAGCGTGCTCAACCAGGTGCTGCTGCACCAGTCCATCATCGGCCTGGAGTGCGAGACGGCCTTTGCGCAGCTGGGCGAGTACCCCGACGTGGTGGTGGGCTGCGCGGGCGGCGGCTCCAACCTGGGCGGCCTCATCGCGCCGTTCATGCGCGACAAGCTAACGGGCGTGCGTCCCGACACGCGCTTCGTGGCCGTTGAGCCCGCGAGCTGCCCGAGCCTCACGCGCGGGCGTTACGCCTACGACTACCCCGATACCGGCAGGACCGCCCCGCTCTGCAAGATGTATACGCTGGGCAACGGCTTCATCCCCAGCCCTGACCACGCCGGCGGCCTGCGCTTCCACGGCATGGCGCCCATCATATCGCAGCTCAAGTACGACGGCTACCTTGAGGCCATTGCCGTCAAGCAGACCGACGTCTTCGAGGCGGCCGAGCTCTTCGCCAAGCTGGAGACCATCCTTCCGGCACCCGAGAGCGCCCACGCCATCCTCGGCGCCATCCGCGAGGCGCAGGCGTGCAAGGAGACGGGCGAGGAGAAGGTCATTCTCTTCGGCCTGACCGGCACCGGGTACTTCGACCTGACCGCCTACGAGGCCTACAACAACGGCACCATGGTGGACCACATCCCCACGGACGAGGAGCTCGAGGCCGGCTTCGCCTCCATCCCCGCGGTGCCGGGCATCCAGGCGCAAGGAGGCCTCCCGCTGGCGTAGCGCGTACGAGTGTCGCCATCAGCAAGTGAACCACCGGACCAGAGGGTCGGACCCTCTGGCTCGGTGGTTGACTTGCTGATGGCGGTGGGTTGCGTTCTGGCGGTGCGGGATTCGCTCGAGCGCCCAGTCGACTACAATGGTCTGCGGCGCAGGCGAGCGAGGAGAGGAGCGTGGCGCATGCAGCCATACTCGTTGCTCTTCGTGCTCTTTGTAACGGCGCTGGTACTCATCCATCGCTCGGTGGGACGCTCGCGTTGGCGTGACCACCAATGGATGGTGCTCCTGGCTGGCAGCATGGGCTTCTACCTGTGGAGCGATGCGCGCAGCCTGGTGTTTCTCCTCATCACAAGCGTAACTACCTGGCAGGCCAGCCTGCGTATGCGAACGCTCGATGCCCAAGGCGACGAGGCAGCCAAGGCGGTCGCCAACCGCAAAGAACGCAAGGTGGTTCGCCAAGCGTTCCTGAAGCGTCGCTGGCACGTGCTGCTGGGCACGCTCCTGCTCAACTTCGGCATCCTCGGCTACGTCAAGTACTGGAACACGCTGCTCGGCTACGTGGGCCTTGAGCACGGCTTCCTGGCCTCGCGCCTGCTGCTTCCGCTGGGCATCTCGTTCTATACGTTCACGTCGCTCGGCTACCTCATTGACGTGTACAACAAGAAGGTGGAGCCCGAGGGCAGCTACGCCCGCTACCTGCTCTTCGTGAGCTGGTTCCCGCAGCTCATCCAAGGCCCGATCAACCGGTGGCAGGAGATGCGCGAGCAGCTCTCCGGTCCGCGCAACGTTGACGCCGAGGCTACGCGTCGTGCGCTCTTGCTGATTGGCTACGGTGCGGTCAAGAAGTATGTGCTGGCAGACACGCTGGTCGGCACCATCTCCGCTTGTCTTGACCACATCGACTACGGTACGCCGGGCGCCGTCATTGTCATCGGCATCGTGCTGTACTCGCTGCAGCAGTACGGCGACTTCTCCGGCGGCATCGACATGGTGGAAGGCGTCTCTGAGCTCTTTGGCGTGCGCATGGCGCAGAACTTCCGCCAGCCGTACTTTTCAACGTCGCTCGCCGAGTTCTGGCGGCGCTGGCACATGTCGCTCGGCGAGTGGATGCGCGCCTACGTGTTCTACCCGCTGGCCATGCGCCCCTCCATGATGAGCCTCAACAAGTGGGGCACCAAGCACCTCGGCAAGACCGTCGGCCGCACGCTCTCCGCATGCGTGTCCAATGTGGTGGTCTTCGTGCTGGTGGGCCTGTGGCACGGCGCGGAGCTGCATTACCTGCTCTGGGGCCTCTACAACGGCCTCGTCATCGCCGCGTCGGACCTGTGCCGTTCGCTCTTCGAGCGCGGGCGTGCGATGTTCCACGTGCGCGAGGAATCGGCGGGTTGGCGGGCGTGGGGCATCGTGCGCACGTTTGCCCTCGTCAACCTGGGCCGCTATTTCGACCGGCTGGTCGACCCGCATGACCTGGCGCTTGCCCTGCGCAACACGTTCTGCAACTTTGGCGCGCAGAACGTTAGCGTGTGGCTTACCCAGCTGCATCCCGTGGTGTACATGAAGTTCGCCCTCGGCTTTGCGGCCATGGGGCTTGTCGTGGTGACGACGGTTGACGTGCTCTGCGAGCGCGGCGTCGACGTACGCGGCCGCGTTCTTTCGCTACCGTACCCCGTGCTGTGCGCCCTCTACCTTGCCTTGGGCGCCCTGACCGCGTTCTCGTTTGCCGCGGCGGTGCAGGGAGGAGGCTTCCTGTATGCAAACTTCTGATGCTCCTCGCAGCAAGTCTGGCTCTACCAAGGTGCGGACGCTTGTCGGCATAGTGGTTTTTCTGCTGCTTGCCGCCGCCGTAAACGCGCTGCTCACGCTGGTGTTTGTACCGTACGGATCCAAGAGCGAGGTGGCGTGGACCGATTACGCCGCCGAGGACGAGATTGACACCGTGGCGGTGGGGACCTCCATCGCCATGACCGGTGTTGACCCCTTCACGCTTGACGAGCTGCTGGGCACGAAGAGTTTCAACTTGGCCACGCCGAGCCAGCTCCTCGACGAGTCGTACCTTGCGATTCGTACAGCCTATGAGGACCACCAGATCTCAAGGGCTATCCTGTGCCTTTCGGCCTCGCAGGTCATGAGGTCGAGTGACCCCAACCCGGGAAGTGCCTTCATGCATCAGCGCTCGCGCGTGGTGACGCTGAGGCAGCAGCTGGAAGGGTGCGGCTACCTGCTGTTTGATGGTGGGGCGATCACCACGCCGCGCTCGATCAACATGGTGTTCCCGTGGGTGAGCAACAAGGTGAGCCAGTCGGTGGGCGCCGTGGTTGCCAATGCGCGGATGAAGCTTGACGGCACCTCGCTCTACGAGGCGGCCGAGGTGAACGAGCGCGGCTGGACCTACAAGGGCAAGGGCTATGGCTATCACAAGAGCAAGCTTGACTTCAACGGCTCGAAGGTGGAGTCGTACTTTGCGATGAACAATCCCGAGGATATGGGCGTTGAGGCGGAGCGCGCGTCCGAGCTTGATGCGGGACGTGAGCGTGCGCTACGCGACCTGTGCTCGTACTGCGCCGACCATGGCATTGAGCTATTTGTGTTTGCCCCGCCGATGCCCGACTTCACGCTGGTGGAGTATGGCGAGGACTATGTGACGCTTGGCGAGCGGCTGCGCGGCATCGTCGAGAGCTATGGCGCGCGCTACTTCGACATGAACTTTGCCCAGGTTGAGGTGCTTGCGCGAGACGAGTCTTTCTTCCATGACTCCACGCACCTCACCGTGGAAGGGGCTGAGGCCTTTACGACGGCAATTGCTCGGGTGGTTCAGGGCGTTCAGGTTGGGGAGGACGTTGGCCGCCTGTTCATGACATGGGACGAGCGCATGGCTGGCATTGACCGGATTTCGGCGGTGTTTGTGTCAAGCGCCGTGGAGGCCGACGGCGTGCATGCCGTGGCGCGGTCGATGGCTGGCCCAGCCGTGCGGGCCGAGTACCAGTACCTTCGTAATGTTGGTGACGAGTGGGTTGTGCTGCGCGACTGGTCCGATGACCCGACGTTTGTCTTCGTGCCTGACAGCGGGGAGCGTGGCAGCTTTGAGTTGTGCGTGAACGCGCGCAAGGTGGGAAGCGACGTCGAGTACGACCGCTACCGCAAGTTCACCGTTCTGTATTAGGTGCTGCGCGCTAAAGGGCCCCGCGCCAGCCAGATGGTAGAATCCGACTCGTTGAGCGAAGGGAGTCTCCTTATGCCGCTGATTGACGAGGAACGTGCGAATGAGCTGGTAGGCGAGGTGCGCGTCGCGCACGAGGCCGTGCGTGACGCGGTCGAGCGTGAGGTCTCCAAAGGACGGAGCCGCCTCAGGGCGTCGGCAAAGACGCGCAAGAGCGCCGCGACGCGAGGCCGCATCATGGAGTCGGTCCGTGCGCTCATGCTCGAGCGTCGTGCCGTCGACTTCCAGATGTCGGAGGTCGCGGAACGCGCCGGGATCACGAAGGGCGCCCTCTACTACTACTTCGCCGACCGGGACGAGCTCGTCGAGGCGGTCTTTGACGAGGAGCTCGACCTCGTGGTGGCGACCATCGAGCGCACGGTGGCCGAGGCGCCGTCGGCGCGCGAGGCGCTGCGCGGGCTCTGCCGCGAGTTCTCGACGCAGTTGCAGGCCGGAAGCCCCTTCGCCCTCGCCTTGACGAGCGAGGCCACAGTCTCCCACTTCGACGCGCTCTCGGTCGTCTCGACGCGCTTCATGCGGGTCGTGGACGTCCTTGCCGGCCAGCTTGAGCGCGCGAAGGGCGAGGGCGTGGTGCGCGAGGACGTGGACGCGCGCGTGGCTGCGGTGTTCCTGCTGGGCGGTTTCCTCATGGCGTCGCTCTCCGCCGCGGACTTCGGCCTGTTCGCCGACACGGACCTGCTGCTGGACGCGCTGTACGGGCTGAGCGTGCGGGGCGTGGGCGCCGAGCGCTAGGCCGCGGGGCCTGAGGACAGGACATGCCCGTGGACGATGCGGTTGTAGTCCTCGTCGGGCACGCAGGTCTGGAAGACGACGGCGTCCTCTCCCACGAGGGCGAGGATCTCGTCGAGGATGCTGTCCTTGGGATAGTCGAAGATCCCCTCCACGCGCACGGGCTCGCCGTTCACGGTGACGATGTCCCCGGGCTGCAGGTCGAGGATGATCTGGCCATAGTACGACCAGTTGTGCGTGACATAGTAGTAATCGCACCATTCGGTGAGGCTGCCATCGTCCTTTGCCTCGACGAGCTCGGAGTCCCATTCCGCCTCCCATGGGCCGGTGGAGACCGGGTCGCGTGGGACGATGCTGACCAGGCGCATGCGCGCGTAGGCGTAGTTGTACCGCCATGCGCTGACGCGCCGGATGGCCGCGCGAGGGAAGCCTGAGCTCAGCGCCCCAAAGGCGCGTGACAGCGCGGTCTCGCTACAGGGCTGGGGAAGCGGGGCCCTCGGGACGTCGTCCTGGCCGATGAGGGTGGACTCCACGACGATGAAGGGCTCCTGCGGGGCGAGCTCGGGCTGGCGGTGGAGGAGGAAGGCGAACGTCGCGTAGGCGACCGCGGCGCAGGCGAGGGCGCAGACGAGCGTGAGCGCGGCACGACGCATCCTCATCGGGAGCCTCCTCAAGGCTGGCGGACCTATCTCTGGCGATAGCGCATGACGACCTGCGCGTGCTCTTCCTTGCCGTCGATGTAGTCGGAGAGCGCGGCCTCCGCGTCGCGCCCGTGGAAGAGCGCGCAGACCCCGCAGGCATCGCAATCCGCGATGCAGACGTAGCGCTGGCGGACGTACGCCAGGCGCTCCTCGCGCGTGGAGCTGCCGATGCTTGGTGCCTGTGTCACGTGGTGCCTTCCTCCGACCAAATCACTAGGAGAACTATACCGCGAAACCACGCCGCCACGGGCGTTCCTCGGCTGCGTTGCCCTGCTGTGTAGGAAATTTGAAACCAAGTCAAAAACATAAGCCCAGTTTTGAATTGAAGTCAAAATTGGGAACAACACGAACGGTTTCGCAGGCAATCGAAGGAGGAATGCCAATGAATGGTGCGACGTGCGGCGAGAGTCCGCACTTCATCGTCGCGCGGGGGCTGGGCTGCAACTCGCTTCGCGTGAAGGGCTATTCGCAGGTGAGCCTTGACCTGGCGGCGGGATGCGCGCATGCCATCTGCGCCGAGGACAAGCACGGGAAGACCGAGCTGCTGCTCACCTTGGCCGGAAGAATGCTTCCCACCGAGGGGAGGCTGCGCGTCGAGGGGGAGGATGTCTCGAGCCTGAGGGCCCTCAACAAGGTGCGCAAGGTGTCGGGCCTCGGGTTCTTTGCCCATGTCAACGATGTCGAGAAGGTGCTGCGCGTGCGCACGGTGACCTCGGCGGAGCTCGGCCTGGCCGGCAAGCGCTCCAACCGCGCGGCCACGCTCGCGTACCTGGAGCAGTGGGGGCTCGCAGACGTGGCCGACAAGGCCATCGAGGAGCTTCCCGCGGCCACCTACGACCTGCTGGGCATCGCGCTCGGCATGGCGGCAGACCCCAAGATCTTGGTGGTCGACGACATCGAGCGCGACGTGACCGACGATGAGTCCCGGGCGCTCGCCGACAGGCTCATCACGCTCGCCCACACGACGGGCACTACCGTCGTCTGCGGCGTGATCGACTATCGCCTCGCCGAGCGCTTCGACTCGGCGACGTGCATCTCCGAGGACGCCGAGCGCCAGCGCGACGCGTTCTATGGCGAGGGCGTCACGAAGGAGGTGGCATAGCCATGAAGAACCCGCTGCGCGGCCTGCGCTTCTCGCTGCTGGACTTCCATTCAGCTCGAGCCAACGTGGGCATGAAGATCGCCATGCTCGGTATCGCGCTCATCCCGCTCATCTACGGTGCACTGTACCTCATGGCCTTCTATGACCCGTACGGCAAGCTCGACACGCTGCCGGTCGCCGTCGTGAACGAGGACGTCCCCGTGAAGACGGAGGACGGCACCGAGGTACACGCAGGCCAAGACCTCGTCGACGAACTGAAGGGCTCGGACGCGCTTGACTGGCGCTTCGTCGACTCCTATGACGAGGCCGAGAAGGCCCTTGAGCAGGGCTCCTACTACAACGTGGTGGTGATTCCGCGGGACTTCTCCGAGAAGGTGGCCTCCGCGGAGTCCGACCATCCCCAGCAGGCCCACCTCGACCTGCGCGTCAACGACGCCAACAACTACCTGTCGTCCATCCTGGGCGCCTCGGTGATGCGCGTCGTGACCTCCGAGACCAACTACGCCATCGGCGAGAACTACTTCGTGCAGATCTTCGACTCCATCGACGAGACGGGATCGTCCCTGCAGGAGGCCGCCAACGGCGCGACCAAGCTGAGCGACGGCCTCGTCGACGCGCACGACGGGTCGCAGGCCATCACTGACGGCCTCGCGGACGCGAAGGACGGCTCGGTCCAGCTGGCCGACGGCCTGACGAGCGCGCAGGACGGCTCGCGGCAGATTACGGACGGCCTCGCGAGCGCAGACTCCGGCTCGGCGACGCTGGCCGACGGCCTGAAGGGCGCCAAGGACGGCGCTGACCAGCTCGTCGACGGCACGCGCCAGCTGGCTGACGGCGCCACCAGCGCCAAGGCGGGCGCGGACTCGCTCTCGAGCGGGCTCGGCCAGCTCTCCGAGGGCTCGGGCCAGCTAACGAGCGGCCTGGGCAGTGCCAAGGACGGCGCCAACGCCCTCTCCGACGGCTTGGGGGAGCTCGCGCAGGGCTCCTCGCAGCTCGCGCAGGGGACGGCCTCCGCAAAAGCGGGCTCCTCTGACCTCGCGAGCGGCCTCGGCCGGCTCGACGCGGGCTCCCAGCAGCTGACGGGCGGCATCCAGGCGGTGTCGGACGGCGCCTCGTCGCTCAAGGACGGCCTCGACCAGCTGGTTGACGGCAGCGCGCAGGTCTCCGACGGGGCGCAGGCGCTCGTGGCCGGCCTTGACGCGAGCGCGTCGAGCCTGGGCCAGCTGAGCTCCGGCGCGGCCTCCGTGGCGGACGGCCTGTCACAGCTTGACGGCGGCGTCGCGCAGCTCTCCTCCGCGGTGAGCTCCACGCAGTCCGCCGCAGACGCGACGGCGAGCTATGCCTCCGCGGCCAACGCAATCCTCTCGTCTTCCCGCTACGGCGAGGACGGCTCGCTCGTGGTGCCTGCTGACCAGGTGGCCACGCTGCTCACGTCCGCTGGCGCTGCAAGCCAGTACGCCGACGCTACGTCGGGCGCCATGAGCGGCATCTCCGACGGCATGTCGGGCGTCGCCACGTCCGTCTCGCAGCTCGCGGGCGGCGCGAGCGCGGTCTCCGCGGGAGTCGACCAGACGGTCGCCTCCGTCTCCGCGGGCGGCCAGCTCTATGACGGCGCCGTGGCGCTCGCCCAGGGTGCCTCGCAGGTGGCCGCGGGCGTCGCCTCCGCCGACGACGGCGCCGCAGCCCTCGTGCAGGGCGTCGCGCAGGTCCAGGGCGGGGCAGACAGCCTCGCCGCCGGCATCTCCTCCGCGCGCTCCGGCGCGGATCAGCTGGACGCCGGCCTCGGCGCGCTGAGCAGCGGCGCGAGCACGCTTGACGCGGGCCTGTCGTCCGCCAAGAGCGGTGCCGGCGCGCTGGCCTCGGGCGTGACGAGCGCCTACGATGGCTCCGCCGCCCTCGACAAGGGCCTAGGCACTGCGGCCCAGGGCGCGAACGACCTCGACAGCGGTCTGGGGAAGCTCTCCGACGGCCTCACCTCCGGCGTCGCCGGCGCGAGCAAGCTCGATGACGGCATGGGGCAGCTCGCGGCGGGCGGAACGACGCTGCGCGACGGTCTCGACCAGCTGCTTGACGGCTCCAAGACGCTGACCAGCGGCATCGGAACCGCGCGCGACGGCGCGGGCTCCCTCGAGGATGGCCTGACCAAGCTGCACGACGGCTCGAGCGAGCTGACCGACGGCCTCGTCACGGCGAAGGACGGCTCCGCCGAGCTCGCCTCCGGCCTGAGCGACGGCGTCAAGAAGGTCGCCAACGCGACGGAGGGCTCTGACGATAAGGCTGCCATGATGGCCGAGCCCGTCACGCTCGAGGAGCAGAAGTACACGACCGTTGACAACTACGGCTCCGGCTTCGCCCCGTACTTCATCGCGCTGGGCCTCTGGGTGGGTGCCCTGGTCATGACGTTCATCTTCAAGCCGCTCAACGAGCGCCTCATCATCGACGGCGCCAACCCGGTGGTCGCCGCGTTCTGCGGCCTCGTGCCGATGCTTCTGGTGGGCGCGATCCAGGCGGTGCTGCTCGCCTTCACCATCCAGGTGCCGTGCGGCATCGCGGTGGCGCACCCGCTGGCGTACTACCTGCTCACGATGCTCTCCAGCTTCGTGTTCTGCGCCGCCATCCAGATGGTGATCGCCGTCTTCGGCTTCCCCGGGAAGTTCGCGGCCGTGGTCCTGCTGATGCTGCAGCTCACCACCGCGGCGGGCACGTTCCCCATCGAGACCGAGTTCCCCATCTTCCAGGCGCTGAGCCCGTACCTGCCCATGACATACGTGGTGCGTGCGCTTCGCCAGGCCATGGCCGGCGCGAACCTCGCGCTGGTGGGCCCCAACGTGGTGGCGCTCTGCGCCTTCCTGGCCGGGTGCTTCGCGGTGACCTGCCTCGTGGCGTACCGTCGCCGCCTGGTCACGCTCTCCGACCTGCACCCGCTGGTCGAGCTCTAAGGCCGGGAACAAGGGGCCTGGCCCCGTAGCCTGATGCGCGCCACCAAGGGCTGCCCTTGGTGGCGCGCCTTCGTTGCGTGGCAGGTGTGAAAGTGAGCGTTAGCTAACTTTACAGCGTGCCGACAATGCTCTACAGTGGATTCGCTCGTCAAGAGGCGCCCGCGAGGGCGCATAGAGCCGAGGGACCGAGCCCGATGACGCTCCGGCAACCACCCTGGGGGGAACGGTGCCAATTCTCGGCAGGTCACGCGCCGTGTGACCTGGAAGACGGGGAGCAGCGCTACCAACGATGCCCCCATGAGCTGGGGGCATTTTTCATGCCCCGCAACCCCGCAACGCGGGAGAAGGGACGTATGCCATGGCAGGCAGAAACTATCTCTTTACCTCGGAGTCTGTGACCGAGGGGCACCCCGACAAGGTGTGCGACCAGATCTCTGACGCCATCCTCGACGCAATCCTCGCCAAGGAGGCGCGCCTCGAGGCCGAGGGCTACGTCTCCCCGACGGGGGTACCCGCGTGCGTGGACAACGTGCGCTGCGCGTGCGAGACGTTCGTCACCACGGGCACCGTGGTGGTCTCGGGCGAGATCCGCACGCAGTCCTACGTCGACGTGCAGCAGATCGTCCGCGACACGCTCCGCCGCATCGGCTACGACCGCGCCAAGTACGGCTTTGACTGCGAGACCTGCGGCGTCATCAACATGATCCACGAGCAGAGCCCCGACATCGCGCGCGGCGTGGACGAGTCGTTCGACGCGCAGACCGGCAAAGTCGCAGACGAGCTTGACCTGATTGGCGCCGGCGACCAGGGCATGATGTTCGGCTATGCCTCGGACGAGACGGACGCGCTCATGCCCATGCCCATCTACCTCGCGCAGCGTATGGCGCAGCGCCTGGCCGAGGTGCGCAAGTCGGGCGAGGTGCCCTACCTCAGGCCCGACGGCAAGACCCAGGTGACCGTGCGCTACGAGGACGACAAGCCCGTGGAGGTCACGGCCGTGGTGGTCTCCACCCAGCACGACCCCGTCGTGGAGGACATGAACGTCGTCCTTAAGGACATGGTCGCCCACGTCATCGCGCCCGTGCTCGACGAGGTGGGCATCGCGTGGGACAACGCCACCATCTACGTCAACCCCACCGGGCGCTTCGTGGTGGGAGGACCCATGGGCGACACCGGCCTGACCGGCCGCAAGATCGTGGTGGACACCTACGGCGGCATGGGTCGCCACGGCGGCGGCGCCTTCAGCGGCAAGGACTGCACCAAGGTCGACCGTTCTGCGGCCTATGCGGCGCGTTGGGTAGCCAAGAACGTGGTGGCGGCCGGCCTCGCGCACCGCTGCGAGGTACAGCTGGCCTACGCCATCGGCGTGGCGCACCCGCTCTCCATCATGGTTGACACGTTCGGCACCTCCACGGCTGACGAAGCCATCATCACCAAGGCCGTCGAGCAGGTGTTTGACCTGCGTCCGGGTGCCATCATTCGCGACCTGCGCCTGCGTCGGCCCATCTTTGAGAAGACGGCTGCCTACGGGCACTTTGGCCGCGACGACGCAGACTTCACCTGGGAGGCGTGCGACCGCGTGGACGAGCTGCGCGCCGCCGTCGCGGAGCTTTCTGTGTAGGCGCTTATGTGCGCGCGCAAGCGTTGGGACACGACGCCTTTGGTAATGCGGCTGTTGGGCGGGGCTCTGGCGATAAGCGTCGGGGCCTTCGCTCTTGGCGTAGCCGACGTGTGGCACTTCGGGACGCTTGACCAGAAGCGCCCCTCTGACGTGGCCATCGTGCTTGGGGCCGAGTCGCACGACGGTGAGGTGTCCGAGGTATTTGCCGAGCGGCTGAACCACGCGGCGCGGCTGTACCGGGAAGGCTATGTGCGGAAGGTCATCGTGTGCGGTGGCGTGGGTGAGGACTCCACGACCTCCGAGGCGGCGGACGGGAAAGCGTACCTCGTTGCGGCTGGAGTGGATGCGGGCGACGTGCTCTGCGAGGACCGGTCGCGCTATACGCGCGAGAACCTCGCCAACGCGCGTGCCATCATGGAAGACGAGGGCCTGCGTACGGCCATCGTGGTGAGCGACCCCATGCACATGCGGCGAGCCCTTACCATCGCGCACCTGCTGGATATGGACGCCGTCAGCTCTCCCACGCCGACGACGCGCTACCGCACGCTGCGCTACAAGGTGCCCTTTGCGGTTCGCGAGGTGCTCTGGCTGGTCGAAGACGTAATCCGGATGCAATTCTGGCCCTGACCCAGAGTTGCATTGCGCGCAATGCAACTTTGGGTCAGGGCCAGAATTGCATAGTTCGGGAAGAGGGGGAGGTCATGCGGCTGTTTGTTGCGGCTGAGCTGCCGGAGGCGGTGCTTGATGCGCTGGTTGAGACACAGGCGGCCCTGCGCGATGCCGTGCGCGGGCGTTACGTCGCTCCTGACAGTCTGCATCTGACGCTCGCGTTCTTGGGCGAGGTTCCCGCGGCGCGAGTTGACGAGGTGGCCAGTGCGCTTGAGCTGGTCTGCGCCGGTCAGGCGCCCTTCGAGGTGCATCTGGGAACCCTAGGCAGCTTCGGCCGCAGACGTTCGGCCGTGCTGTGGCAGTCGGTGGAGGGCGGTTCCGCGTTGTCGTCGCTTGCCGCCAGCGTGCGGCGCGAGCTGGAAAACGCCACGTTCTCCTTTGACGAAAAACCGTTCTTGGCCCACGTCACACTCATGCGTGCGGCCGACCTCACGCACGGTGAGCTCCCCATGCCGCAGATGGCGCGCGGCGTGCTCGACACCGTCACGCTCTTCAAGTCCGACCTGACGGGCCCACGGCCCATCTACGAGCCGCTTCACACGGTGACGTTGGGTGAAAGGTGACGTTAGGCGAAACGCAGGCGCAAGGCTTACGAGCTCTTCTTGCGACTGGACGCCTTGGCCTTGGCCTCGCGCTCGGCCTTCTCGCGCTGGCCAGGGAAGAGGTTGCGCTCGTTGAACTCTGCCTGAACGGTGCGGAGCATCAGGTCCACGTCCTCAAGGCCCAGGTGGCGCTCGTTCTCGCCTGCAGCCAGCGTGCCGCGGCGACGCGCCCAGTGCTCAAGCGTCGCGGGACCGCTCTCGCGCGGCAGGCTCCGCACGTCCGGATCGATGCGGCGGCAGATGTCGCGCGAGTCAATCAGCACGATCTGCCCGGCCTTGCGCGCCTCCGCGTAGCCGTCAAGGTGCAGCATCAGCCATGAGTCCTCGAAGGCGGCGTTGTGCGCCATGAGGGGATAGGCCTTGAAGGTGGCGAGCAGCGCCTCTTGCGCGCGGCGGTTGTCACGAAACGCGCGCTTGCCCTTCAGATCGTCCCAGGTAATGTGGTGAATCTCGGTCAGGGGCACGCCCGTCTGCGCGTACTGCCCCGGAATGCCGAAGTACGCCACGTGGCCATCGTGCGGCTTTGCCTTGGGGGCAAGGTCCATAAAGGCGAGGCCCATGTTGATGATGTAGCCGCGGTCGGGGTCCTTGCTCGTGGTCTCGATGTCAAAGCCGCAGACCGTGCCCGATATGGGCGCCTCAACATAAGCGATGCCCAGGTCACGCGCCTCGAAGCCGGCCGTCTTGGCAACCTCCTCGTCGGTGCGGCCCTGCATCCACGCCACGCCGTGCACCAGGTCGCGCGCGGGCAGGCTGCGGGCAAGGTTGAGGCCGTTGACATCGCGTAGGCGGTCCATGCCGTAGCTGTCACACACGGGTCGGTTGCGGTCGGCCAGCTGACGTACCAGGTCAAACGAGAAGGGCTCGGACCCAGCCTCTGCCTCCCACCACGCGGAGGCAAGAAGCGAGATAGCCTCCTCATTTTGGCGGCGCTCGTTGTCAAGGGCGACGTCGTCGGTCATGAAGCCGGGAAGGGCAAACGCGTTGGCGAGTTCGATGGCTTGGGCAAGGTTCATGGGCGCTCCGTTACTCAGTGTTTGGCCCATCCATGATAGCGGGTCGACCAGACAAGCGCTCGGAAGGCTGCGCATCTCCACGGCGCGTGGGCTTGGCCGTGAGGTACCATACATAGCCACGGACGTTCGACGGACCCGAAGGAGGTGCCCATGCGCTACGCGCAGATCGTGCTTGACATTCCCACGCGCCAACTGGAGGGTGCCTTCACCTATGCGGTGCCGGACGAGCTTGTCAATGAAGCGCAGGTAGGCGCTACCGTTCTGGTGACGTTCTCGCATCGCGGCTGCGTGGGGTACGTCATGGAGGTCTCTGACGAGCTTCCGCAGGGGCTTGATGCCTCGCGCGTGCTTCCCATCGAGCGCGTCTTGGCCGAGCCGGCCTTTGATGAGCCGCGGGCTCGCGTGGCTACGTGGATGGCCGCGGAGTACGCCTGTCCGCTCTCTGAGGCGGTGCGGCCGTTTTTGGCTCCCGGCCAGGGCTTCCGCGTTCGCAGAACCGAGGAGGGCGGGCCTTGGGAGCTGGTGAGCGAGGCATCCGGACCGGTTGACGAGCGCTGGGTGAGCCTCACCGACGAGGGACGGAGCTTTCAGCCACGCAAGACGGCCGCGCGCCAACGTGCGCTGCTTGCGGCGCTTGCCGAGGGGCCGGTGCGCATGGCCGAGCTGTCGGCGCTCATGACGGGCGCGGCCGGCGTGGTCGGCGCACTGGAGAAGCGCGGTGCCGTGCAGGTGGAGACCAGGCGCCGCGTGCGCGGGGGAGAGACCACCACGCTTTCGAGCGCCCACGCCGCGCGTCCCGAACGGCTTACCGTCGGCCAGCGCGACGCCCTTTCCGCGATAGCGCAGGCTCGCCATGCCGCATCTGGTGACGTGGTGCTGGTTGACGGCGTGACGGGGTCCGGCAAGACGGAGGTCTACCTGGACGCCATCGAGGCTGCGCTTGCCGAGGGCAAAGATGCGCTGGTCCTGGTGCCCGAGATCTCGCTGACGGCGCAAACGGTGGGCCGTTTCCGCTCGCGCTTCGGCGACGACGTGGCCATCTTGCACTCGCGCCTGTCAGCGGGCGAGCGCTTTGACCAGTGGGACCTTGCCCGCCGCGGTGACGTGCACGTGGTGGTGGGCGCCCGCTCGGCGCTGTTCGCGCCGCTCTTCAACCTCGGGCTCATCATCATCGACGAGGAGCACGAGTGGACCTACAAGCAGGAGAGTGCGCCGCGCTACCACGCGCGCGACGTTGCCGCGCGCCTTGCCGCGGAGTGCGGCTGTGCGCTGGTGTTGGGCTCGGCGACGCCCAGCTTCGAGAGCCTCGCGCGCTGCGAGGAGGGTACGTGGCGTGGCGCCACGTGGACGCGCGTCGAGATGCCCGAGCGTCCCGGCAAGGCTGTGCTTCCGCGCGTGCGTGTGGTGGACATGACGCAGCAGTTCCAGCAGGGGAACCGCTCGGTTTTCTCAAAACCGCTGGTAGAGGCGCTGCAGGCGGTGGTCGAGCGGCGCGAGAAGGCGGTGCTGTTGCTGAACCGCCGCGGCTTTGCCACGTTCTTGATGTGCCGCGACTGCGGGTGCGTGCCCGAATGTCCGCACTGCTCAACCTCGCTGACCTACCACGAGCGCACGCACGAGCTGATGTGCCACACCTGTGGCCGCAGCTGGCCGCAGCGCGCGTTTCCTGACCCGTCCACGCGCTGCCCGAACTGCGGCAGCCGCTACATGGCGGCCTTTGGCGTGGGCACGCAGCGCGTTGAGGACGAGCTGCGGATGCTCCTTCCCGATGACGTGGACATCGTGCGCATGGACGCCGACACGACGAAGGGCAAGGGCGCGCACCAGCGCCTCCTGGAGGAGTTTGACGCCAGCGAGTGCGCTGTGCTGGTGGGCACGCAGATGATTGCGAAGGGTCTTGACTTTCCCGAGGTCACGCTCGTGGGCGTGATCAACGCGGACACCACGCTGAAGATGCCCGACTTCCGCTCGGCCGAGCGCACCTATGACCTGCTTGAGCAGGTGGCGGGGCGCGCGGGACGCGGTGAGCGCGCAGGCGAGGTCATCGTGCAGACGTACTGGGCGGGGCATCCCGCCATTCAGGCGGTGGCACGCCATGACCGCGACCTGTTCCTTGCCGCAGAGGAGGCTGACCGCAGCGAGGGAGGCTATCCGCCGTTCTCGCGCTTGGCGAACGTGGTGGTATGGGGAAAGAATGCCGGCGCGGTGAAGGCGAGCGCTGACGAGCTGGCGGCTGCCGTTCGCTCCGAGGTGGGTACCGCGCGCGGCTGGGAGGTGCTGGGCCCTGCTGACTGCGCCAAGTCGAAGGCCAAGGACAACTATCGTCGCCACGTGCTGGTGAAGGCTCCGCACGACGCCGAGCTAGGAACGCTTCTGGGCGCGTGTGCGCGCGGCGTGACGCGCCGCCCCGGCATCAACATCGCCATCGACGTCGACGCCTACGACCTGCTCTAACGTTCGCCGCTAATGTCAACAATCGCATTATGCAATTTAGGAGTCAGGGACCGAGATTGCGCGGGGATGAGGGGTTGTGTGGTTCGAGGGGCGCGGGTCTGACGTGGCGATTTGTGGGGTACCATAGGAGCGCTGACTCAACGATAAGGAGAACCCATGGCTGACCTTGCTGACGACATTGTCGTCGCCCCAGATAAGCGCCTTAGGACCGAGTGCAAGCCCATCGAGGAGATCACTCCCGAGATTCGCGAGCTTGCGCAGCGCATGGCTGCTGACATGTACGCCACCGACGGATGCGGCATCGCCGCGCCGCAGGTAGGCGAGCTGGTGCAGCTCGTGGTCATTGACTGCAACTACTTCGACACCGAGAACCGCAACCCGTACTACCTCATCAACCCCGAGATCGTGGTGGCTGACGGCGAGGAGCACGAGCTTCCCGAGGGCTGCCTGTCGTTCCCGGGCATCACGGTGCGCGTGTCGCGCCCCAGCCACGTTGTCGTGCGCGCGCGCAACCTCGAGGGCGAGCTCATGCAGTACGAGGCACGTGACAATCTCATGGCGGTCTGCCTGCAGCACGAGATCGACCACCTGCACGGCGTGACGATGATTGACCACCTGTCTCCCTCCAAGCGCATGGCCGCCATGCGCGAGCTGGCCGAGGCCAAGGCTGCCGGCGCTCGTCCTGGAGACACGGACTAGCCGCCATGTCCGACGGCTGGTTGCAAACAAACCCCAGATAGGAGTGCCCATGCGCATCGTCTTCATGGGGACGCCCGACTTTGCGGTGCCGTCCCTGACCCTGCTTGCCCAGCGCCACGAGGTGACGCTGGCGGTGACGCGCCCGGATGCGGTACGTTCGCGCGGCAAGCGGCTGGAGCCCTCGCCCGTGAAGGCGAAGGCGCTTGAGCTGGGCATTCCGGTGCTGGAGTGCACGCGCGTGACGCCCGACGTGCTCGAGCGCCTGCAGGCCGAAGCTCCCGACATCATCTGCGTGGTCGCGTTTGGATGCCTGCTTCCCGATGCGGTGCTGGAGCTTGCGCCGCTGGGCTGCGTCAATGTGCACGGGTCGCTGCTGCCCAAGTGGCGCGGCGCCGCGCCCATCCAGCGCGCCGTGCTAGAGGGCGACGAGCGCATCGGCATCTCCATCATGCGGCTGGTCCAGAAGATGGACGCCGGCGACTTCTGCCGCCAGGCCTCCGTCGAGCTAGGCGAGAAGGGCTGCGCCCAGGTGATGGGCGAGCTCTCTGAGCTCGGCGCTCAGGAGCTGTGCGTGGCCCTTGACGAGATGGCTGCCGGGACGGCCACCTGGACCGCGCAGGACGAGTCCGAGGTTACCTTCGCGGCGAAGATCGACAAGGCCGAGATGAGGCTGGTGCCCACGGATGCCGCCCTAGCCAACGTGCGGCGCGTGCGTGCGTCGATGGATGCGGCGCCGGCTCGTCTGGTGGTTGCGGGCAAGGGCGTGCGTGCGCTTGAGGCATGGCTTGCCGACGAGGCGCTCGCGGCCGGTGAGGTTCTCGTGCGCAAGGGTCGCGTGTTCTTGGGCTGCGCTGACGGGTCGATTGAGCTCACGCGCGTGAAGCCTGACGGCAAGCGCGAGATGGAAGCGTCTGCCTGGGCGTCTGGCCTGCGCGGCCAGGGCATCACGTGGACTGAGGCATAGACGCGCATGGCCCGTCTGTCGCCTGCGCGCAAGGTTGCGCTCTCCTTGCTTTCCGAGCGCCGTCGCAGAGACGGCCGCGTGCGCGAGTTGCTGCGCACCTCAGAGGCCATGGAGACGCTCGACGCGCGTGACCGGGCGTTGGCGTCGCGCCTTGCGCTGGGAGCCACGTCTGCGGAGGGCACCCTCGATGAGGTGCTCAAGCGATATGTGAAGCGGCCATCGTCGTTGGAGCCGCGCGTGCGTGACGCGCTGAGGCTTGCGACGTTTGAAGCGCTCTATCTGGACACGCCGGCGTCTGCCGTGGTGAGCCAGGGCGTCGAGCTTGCGCGGCATGCGTCGTCGCATGTGGCGGGGCTTGCCAATGCCGTGCTGCGCAAGGTGGTCGCCGAGGCACGTCCTCAGGTCGCCGAGGCCCGTCTTCGTGTTGAGGACGGCGGTGCTGACGTTGCTGACCTCACGTTGGTTTCGGGCCTTCCGAGGTGGCTGGTGACGCGCGTGCTAGAGGCCCGTGGGGCCGAGGCCGCCCGCTCGCTTGCGCTCTCGCAGCTTGAGCCGGCGCCCGTCTACGTGACGGGAAACCGTGCCAAACATGACGACGCAGAGACGTTGAGCCTGCTGGAGGAAGCGGGTCTACGGCCGCAGCCAACTGATCTTCCGGGCGCCTTTGAGCTTGGCGCTCCGTCGGGCCTTGCGTCTTCGGGCTTGGTGTCCAACGTGGACGTGGTGGTGTCAGACCTCGCTGCGCAGACGGTTGCGCACCGTGCGGCGCCAAAGCCGGGCATGCGCGTGCTTGAGGTCGGCCAGGGCCGCGGAACCAAGAGCATCCTGCTTGAGAACGAAGCGCAGGTAGCTGGCGGGTTTGCCCATATCGAGGCGGTGGATTCCGAACCCTTCAAGGTGAAGGTTGCCTCGCGGCGCATGCAGACGGCGGGCTTGGCCAACCACGTGGCCTGCCATGCGCTCGACGCGCGTCTGCTTTCGTCAAGCGACGTGCCCAACGCGCTCAAAGGGCCGTTTGACCTGGTGTTTATTGATGCGCCCTGTTCCGGCACCGGAACGATGCGCCGTCATCCAGAGATTCCTTGGTCTCTTGACGAGGCGGCGCTTACGGACAAGGGTTCGCTTCCTGAGCTGCAGCGTCAGATACTGGACGCCGCGGCTACACGTGTCGCCGCCGGCGGACGGCTGCTGTATGCCACCTGCTCGGTGCTCCCTGAAGAGAACGAGCAGGTCATCGAGGCATTCCTGGCCTCAGAGGCAGGCAAGCAGTTTGTGGTGGTTCCCCAAACAGAAGAAGCGCCCTATCTGCAGACGATCCCCCAACGGGGCGGGTGCGATGGGCACTTCTGTGCGGTCTTGCAAAAAGCTATCGAGCACGGGTGACGTGTCCTTCTACAAAACTGCAGGTCGTAACAAGAAGAACAGGCGCGGGTGCTCGATTTCTAATCCTTGTTGGGGCAGTTGTCGCAGGACGGGCCAGCCTTGACCACCTTGCGCTGGTCGGTGTTGTAAAAGCCGTGTCCCTCAAAATGGATGCCCGAAGCGGAAAAAACACGCTCCGCCGGTGCGCCACACGTGGGGCACTTCACCTCGGGATGCTCGCTCATGGGATGCTCGACCTCAAAGACGGTGTCGCATGAGGTGCACTTGTAGTCGTAACGTGCCATCTGAATCCTCCGAAAGAAGCTGCTGGACCGCGGCAACGCGGCCGCGTTAGACACTGTACCCAACTTGCCGCCGATTATCCACGCCCTCCATGCTGCTATCATCAGAAACGCTGACATACGACAAGGAGGGGCCATGCCCATTACCGGTGCGATCTTTGACTTTGACGGAACCATCGTGGACTCGATGCCCATGTGGGAGCAGGTGCCTGGCGAGCTGGTGGCGCGCCACGGGCAGGTGATGACGCACGAGATGTTCGTGACCACCGAGCCCATGAGCGCCGACGAGGAGTGCGCATGGTTCCACGAGCATCTGGGCGTGGGGGAGAGCGGTGAGGCCCTCTTCCAGGAGTTGCGCGAGATGGTGCGTGAGGCCTACGCGACCCGTGTTGCCGCCTGGCCGCACGTGGGCGAGTTTCTGCAGAGTCTGGCTGACGCAGGCATTCCTATGGTCATCGCCTCGTCTACGCCAGCTGATGACATCCGCGTGGGCCTGCGTGCGCATGGGCTCGAGCACTTCTTCTCTGACGTGATCTTCACCGGCGACGTGGGCCGCGGCAAGGAGTTTCCTGACGTGTACTACCACGCGCTGGACGTGCTAGGCACCGACATGGAGACGACGTGGGTCTTTGAGGACGCCCCGTTTGGCGTGCGTACGGCGCATCAGACAGGCTTTCCCGTGGTGGCGCTGCTGAACGACCATGACGGCCGCGACGAGGGCTTCCTGCGCGAGCACTGCGACATCTTGGTGCATGGCTACGAGGAACTTTCGCTTGCGCTGATCGAGGACTATGCCAAGGAGCCGGCGCAGGGCGACGCTTGAAGAGCGGGCGAGTTGCGTGCGCTGGTGGTGGACGGCTCGCCGGAGCCGAGCTCGTCTGAGCTGGTGCAAAAGCTGGCTGCCGAGGCGGACTATGTGGTGGCTGCCGACCGCGGGGCCGAGGTGTTGCATGCGGCGGGGGTGAGGCCGCAGGTCTTCTGCGGAGACGCTGACTCGGTATCGCCGGAGGTTGCGGCGTGGGCGCATGAGCTGGCGGCCACGGACATTCGCTTTCCTTCTGAGAAGTACGCGACGGACCTGGCGCTGGCCGTTGACTGTGCTCGTCACGAGGCGGCGCGGCGGGGGGCCAGGCTGCAGCTGACGCTGACGTGTGCGACCGGTGGCAGGCCGGACCACCAGCTGGCGGTATTGGGGCTTTTGGCCGAGCACGCTGATGCCTCTCCACGTGTGGTGGAGGACGGCGTGGAGTACTGGATCTTGAGTCCGCAGGGCGCATCGGAGTGGAAGATTGAGCAGCCTGAGGCAACGTTTTCTGCCATAGCGCTCCGTGAGGGAACGGTTATCTCGGAGCGAGGGTCGCGCTGGGAGCTGCTCGAGCAACGTATGGCCTTGCTGGGCGATCTCGGCATCTCAAACGTGACGGGCGCCGATGGCGCAACCGTCACCTGCCACGAAGGCGTCGTTGCGGTGTTTCTCATCTTGCATTAAAGCGAATGTTGACATTGCGGGGCCGCTTTCCGTCAACATTCGCATAGAACGAAACGAAAAGGGCCCCCGGAGGGGCCCTTAGTCCGACACCTTGATGTGTTCAGCCATTAGGAACGAGCGAGGTTGCCCTTCTTGAGGCAGCGGGTGCACACGTTCATCTTCTTGGCGTGGCCCTCCTGCACGATGGTGACGCGCTGGATGTTGGGCTTGAACTTACGGTTGACCGTGCGGTGGGAGTGGCTGATGGAACGGCCGGCAACGGCGTGCTTGCCGCAGATTTCACAAACCTTAGACATGACTCAGACCTCCATAGGGCGGGCGGGACCGCGCCCGCAATTTCTACAAGCTGTACGAATATATCACAGCGTCACGAGCTTGCAAGCGCAAACCACGACTTGTTGTGGTGGGTTTGTGGCGCAGCGCCACGTGTGGTGGCGCGAGTCGCTCCCCGCACGCTCGATTGCTGTCCGGTTAGGGTAGCACAATGCCCTCAGAAGACGAGGGGAGAGACGATGGAGCGCAGAGCATGGATACAAACCGCATACCGCCATCTTGAGAAGACGGGTGCCGCGGCGCCGCAGGCGGTCGTGGCCCTGTGCCGCGTGTGCGCTGTGCTCCTGGTCGCTGACCTCATCTGGTTTGGCGTCATGAACGATGGGGTGCGCTCGGCGGCTCCGGGCATCGTGCGGGCCGAGGCGCTGGCGCGCTTTGAGGAGGGCATGTCGCAGGCAGATGTTGCGCTCGTTGAGGCCTCGTATTCGGCGCCCAACACCTCGGGGGTGCGCCACTTCTCCGGAGATCCGGCGCAGCTCCATCCGCTGTCACGGCTCTCGCGTGCCTTTTCGTGCGCCGCGGCGGGGGAGAGCGTAAACGTGCGGGCAGGAACCATCCGTGTGCAGGACGAGTACGAGGCGCAAGGCCTGCCGCGCACGTTCCTGCGCCTGCCATACCTCATGCAGGGCGCCCACGACCTCGCTTCGTGCGTCGCGCTTCTGCTCTGTGCCAAGCACGGCCGCGCCATCATGAGCTACCTGTATCAATTCGTGTCATCGCGTTTGCCGAGCGACTGAGTGCGGTATACTCCTTTGTATTCGTGCGTCGGTTGTCCGAAGTGGGCCTCCGCGCTCTGTGAGAGGAGTAGTCATGACTCAGGCCGTCACCGGAACCCTGAAGGTTTCCAACGACTGCATCGCTGATCTTGCGGGTTACGCCGCGCTGGAGTGCTACGGCGTCGTCGGAATGGCGATGTCCGATGCCGAGAATGGCGTCACACGCCTGCTGCCCTTCAATCGCCTGCGCAACGGCATTGGGGTCGCGATGGAAGATGGTCGCATCGTGGTCGATATCCATGTGGTGCTGGAGCATGGCGTGAACATGTCGTCCGTGTCCGCCAACCTGGTGAGCTCGGTCAAGTTCATCCTGAAGCAGATTGCCGAGCTCGACGACGTCGAGGTTCGCGTCCACATCGAGGGCATCCGCACCCGCTAGGGCGCAACCGTCCGGCTCAACACAGATTCAGAGGTTCTCATACCATGATTGCATCTACCATTCGCGCGTGCTTCCCCGCTGCCGCCAAGGTCGTCGCCGACAAGGCGGACGAGATCAATAAGCTCAACGTCTTCCCCGTGCCTGACGGCGATACTGGCACCAACATGTCGCTGACCCTGCAGACGGTGGTGGGCGAAGTCGAGGCGCTTCCTGCTGACGCCACCACGGCTGACATCGCGCATGCCATCACCCACGGCTCCCTCATGGGTGCCCGCGGTAACTCGGGCGTCATCACCAGCCAGATTCTGCGCGGCATCGCCGAGGGCCTGGCCCAGTCCAAGAACGACCCGGCCACCGTCGCAGACGTTGCCGCCGCGCTGCGCAACGGCGTGAAGGTTGCCTTCAAGGCCGTCCGCAAGCCGGTGGAGGGCACCATCCTCACTGTGCTGCGCGACGTCTCGGCCCGCGCCGACCAGCTTGAGAAGCAGAAGGTCACCCTGGACGAGCTGCTTGACGCGCTGGTGGTTGAGGCCTACGAGTCGGTGGCCCGCACGCCCGACCTGCTGCCCGTTCTGAAGGAGAACGGCGTGGTGGACTCCGGCGCCTTTGGCCTGGCCACCTTCATCGAGGGTTTCGTCAATGCCTATCAGGGCCGCGCCGGCGAGGTCTCTGACTTCAAGACCACCGTCACCACGGACGACGCCAAGCAGACCGTCGCCAACGTGGTGGACATCGAGATCAACGACGACTGGGAGGGTTCGGAGTACCGCTACTGCACCGAGTTCCTCTTCCACGCGGACAGCACCGACTTTGACGAGGACGCCAACCTCCGCTACCTCAGCAGCATGGGCGATTGCGAGCTGCTGGTTGGCGCCAACCCCGACTACAAGATTCACGTGCACACCAACCGTCCTGACCGAGTGCTGCGCCACATGCTGCACCGTGGCCAGATCTTCAATGTGTTCGTGCACAACATGGACCTCGAGGCGCAGGAGCGCACCGAGGGCATCCGTGCCGACAAGGAGTCTGAGGACGCTGGCGCCCACTTCGCACCGCGCAAGAAGCTGGGCTTCGTGGCCGTTGCCGCGGGCTCGGGCCAGGCAGAGATCCTGACCTCGCTGGGCGTTGACGTGGTTGTCTCGGGCGGCCAGACCATGAACCCGTCCACAGCCGACATCCTCAAGGCCATCGAGGAGTGCAACGCCGAGCAGGTCATCGTGCTGCCCAACAACGGCAACATCCGCATGGCTGCCGAGGCGGCGGTCGAGGCGTGCGACACGTGCGAGGCTGCCGTGGTCGTCACCAAGACGGTGCTGCAGGCCTTCACGGCCATGTTCTCGGCAGACCTTGAGGGTGACCTCGAGGACAACGTCGAGGCCATGAGCGATGCCATCGCCGACGTGCGTGGCGGAGAGATCACCACGGCCGTGCGTGACTCGCAGGCGGCTGACGGCAGCCCCATTCACGCAGGCGACGTCATGGGCATCCAGGATGATGCCATTACCGTGGTGGGCTCTGACGTGCAGCAGGTAACGCTCGACGTTATCGATCGCATGCAGGACGAGGAAGAGGGCGACACCCTCACCATCCTTGCCGGTGCGGACCTTGACGACGACGCGTTTGCCGAGCTGGTCTCTGCCATTGAGGAGGCCCAGCCCGACCTTGAGGTTGACGCGCACCGCGGCGAGCAGCCCCTGTACCCCGTCATCTTCTCCATCGAGTAGCCAACCGCATGTCTGAAGGCGCGACCATTGCCGAGGCAGCCGAGCGCGTCTCGCGAACCTGCTCGCTTGCCGACGATGCGTCGCGGCTTCGCTATGTGTCGGGGGCGCGCCGCGAGGCGCTCACCCGCCTGGGCATCTCGCGCGTGCGCGACGTGCTGCTGCATGTGCCGCGGCGCTATCTGGACTTCACAAACGTGCTGAAGGTTGCGCAGGCTGACGTGGGAAGCGACGCCACCGTAGTGGTGACCGTCGACCGCGTGCGCCTAAAGCGCCCCAAGCCGCGCATGCAGATCGTTGAGGTAGACGCCATGGACGAGACGGGCGTCATCCAGGCAACGTTTTTCCGCCAGCCCTGGATTGCCGACCAACTGCACCAGGGCGACGTGGTGGCCCTGTCGGGCAAGGTGACCTTTGGTTACGGCTTCAAGCAGATGAAGTCCCCGTTCCACGAGGTGCTTTCCTCGGCGGGGGAGACGAGCGGCTATGCGCGCGTGCTGCCGGTACATCCAGTGGGCGAGGGCATCACGGCCTCGTGGATGCGGCGCATCGTTGCTGCGGCGCTGGAGGACGCAGGCGACGTGTGCGACGCGCTTCCTGCGTCTCTGGTGGTGCGCCGCGGCCTGATGAGCGAGGCGCGCGCCCTGCGTGCGGTGCACTATCCGGCAACGCTCGAGGAGGCCGGGGAGGCGCGCCGTCGCCTGGCGTACGACGAGCTTCTGTGCCTGCAGCTTGCCCTGCTGACGCGTCAGCGCATCGAGCTTGCGGGTGTGGAGCCGTACCGTCATGTGACGTCGGGTCCGCATACGGATGCGCTGCTTGCGGCGCTGCCGTTCTCACTGACGGACGAGCAGCGTACGGCCGCTGACGAGATCTTGCACGACATGGCATCGGGCCACGTGATGAACCGCCTGCTTCTGGGCGATGTGGGCACCGGCAAGACGGCCGTTGCGGCTGTGGCCATCGCCGCGGTTGCCGACTCGGGCACGCAGGCGGCGGTTATGGCCCCTACCTCGGTCCTGGCTCGCCAGTACGCTGAGAAGCTGGGTCCGCTCCTTGATGAGGCACATATCACGTGGGCGCTCGTCACGGGCGCTACGCCGCCGGCGGAGCGCGAGGAACTGGTGGCGAGCATCGCCGCGGGCACCATCTGCGCCGTCTTCGGCACCACGGCCATTCTCTCTGATGACGTCGCCTTCGCGCGGCTGTCGCTGGTGGTGATTGACGAGCAGCATCGCTTTGGCGTCAATCAGCGCGTAGCACTGCGTGCGAAGGGCATCGGCGCCGACTTACTGACCATGACGGCCACGCCCATCCCGCGTACGCTGGCGCTATCCGTCTACGGCGACGTTGACTGCTCGCGCATCACCAAGCGGCCGAAGGCAGGTGCCGGCGTGACCACCAAGGCCCTGACGCCCGAGAACCTGGACGTTGCCTACGGCGCCATACGAGACGCCGTGGCCGCGGGGCACCAGGCCTATGTGGTGTGCCCGCTGGTGGACGACAGTGATGATGGCTCAGAGCTCGACGACGTGCCCGAGGCTTCGCGCTCGAACGCGACCAAGCTGCACTCCGCCACCGCAACGGCCACAGACCTGGCGCGGTCCGTCTTTCCGGGCATGCGCATCGGCCTGCTGACCGGCCCGATGTCTGCCGCCGACAAGGACGCGGCCATGTCCGCCTTCCGCGCGGGAGAGATTGACGTGCTGGTATCCACCACCGTCATCGAGGTGGGCGTGGACGTGCCTAACGCTACGGTGATGCTCGTGCATGACGCAGACCGCTTTGGCCTGGCCACGCTGCACCAGCTGCGTGGCCGCGTGGGCCGCGGTGACTTTGCCGGCCAGGTCTACCTGGCGTGCGCCGCTCGAAAGGGCACGCCGGCACGGCAGCGCCTCGATGCGCTCGAGGCCACCTCTGACGGCTTCGAGCTGGCCGAGCTCGACCTACGTCTGCGCCACGAGGGCGAGGTGCTGGGATATCGCCAGCACGGAGGCGTCTCGCTGCAGATCTCTGACCTTGCGGCTGACGGCGACCTCGTCGAGTGGGCGCACCTCGATGCGCTGGCTTTGGCAGACCACGATCCGGCGCTTGCCCAGGCTGACCACCGAGCGCTGGCGCTTGAGATGCGCGACCGCTTCGGCGCGTACTTTGAGGAGGTTGAGCGCTGATGAGAATCGTTGGCGGCATGTGGCGAGGCCGTCCGCTTGAGGCCCCCGACGGCCGCGACGTGACGCGCCCCACGACGGACCGGACGCGCGAGCAGATGGCCTCGATGGTGCTTTCTGCCTTTGACCTCGACCTTTCCGAGGTGCGCGTCCTCGATGCCTTTGCCGGCAGCGGGGCAATCGGCCTTGAGCTGCTCTCGCGCGGCGCGGAGCACTGCACGTTTGTGGACGCCGACCGCAAGGCCGTCGCGCGCATCAAGAGAAATGCCTCCTCGCTGGGCGCATCTCGCGCGCAGTATGATGTGGTGGGTGGTGACGCCACTAAGCTCGTGCAGCGCGGGGCGCTGGTGGGCTCGCCGTTTTCGCTCGTGGTGCTCGACCCGCCGTATGCCATGCCCGCAGAGGACGTGACGAAGCTGGTAGACACCCTGGCGGAGGGCGGCATGCTGGCGCCTAAGGCCTTGGTGCTGTATGAGCGAGCGTCATCCGGCGCGCAGATCACGCCTGCCGGCGCCACGCAACTGAAGTCAAAGTCGCACGGCACGACGGCCGTCGACCTCTTACGTATGGGAGATTCCAATGAGTGAGCTCAAGCTTGTTCAGCATGTGGTGGTCCCCGGCACCTTCGACCCCATCACGTATGGGCACCTCGACGTGATTGCCCGTGCCCGCCGTCTGTTTCCGCAGGTGACGGTAGCCGTGGCGGCTTCGGTGGGAAAGAACGGCACGGGACCGGTCTTCTCGCTCGACGAGCGCGTCCAGATGATTCGCGACACGCTGGCCGAGAGCCAGATTGTCGAGGGCGTGGAGGTGCTCCCATTCACAGGGCTGCTTATGGATTTCTGCCAAGAGATTGGCGCGGGCGGCGTCGTGAAGGGCCTGCGCGCCATGACCGACTTCGAGTACGAGCTCCAGCAGGCCGACCTCAACTATCGTCTGCGTCCGGGTATCGAGTCCATCTTCGTCATGGGCAGCCCGGAGTTTGGCTACGTGTCGTCCTCCATCGTGCGCGAGCTGGCGTATCTGGGCTCTGACGTGAGCTTCCTCGTGCCGTCGGTGGTGGAGCGGCGTCTGCATGAGCGCTTCGGGGAGCCGCGCAAGTAGAGGCGGGACACCGTGCCGTGTTGTGCGGTCGGTTCTGGAGGATAGGCGGCTGTGCGGGCTCGCTCATCGTGCTCATTTGCCGAGAAAACGGCAATATGGGCCCACACATGGGCAAGTCTGCTATTCTTTCAACTAATTGTGGCCAATGAGTAGCAGCGCAGGCCATGATGGCGTTCCTATCACCGCGCGAAAGGAGTCCTGGGATGCAGCCAGGAGAGGAGATCGAGAGCTTGGTCAATGAGCTCGAGCAGATCGTGAGCGAGGCCAAGTCGCCCCTGACTGGTGGCGCCAATCGCAAGATCATTGACGCACAGGACGTGTACGAGATTCTCGACGAGATCCGTCGCGTGTTCCCGCAGGAGTTTGCGGACGCGCGCCGCATCGTACGCGAGGAGCACGAGACGCTCGAGCGTGCCCAGCAGCAGGCCGACGCCATCGTTGCCGACGCTCAGCAGCAGGCCATGGTGCTCGCCGGTGACCAGGAGGTCGTCCGTCTTGCCCAGCTGCAGGCCGAGCAGATTCGCGACAACGCGCAGCAGTATGAGCGTGACACCCGCTACAACGCCGAGGAGTATGCCGACACGGTGCTGGCTCACCTTGAGGACAACCTCAAGTCCATCACCAACTCGGTCACGCGCGTGCGCCAGACGCTGAACGAGAACGCTGGTCCGCGCAACACCTCCAACAACGTCGCGTGGTAATAGTTGATGGAGCAGGTTATTGCGGTGCTTGACGAGCGCCTCGCCAACCCGGGGGACACCCTGCCGGTTGTGGGGCACTTGGACGAGCCTTCGTACAGCTTGGGCGACCACGACTTCACGTTGCCGCAGGGCATTGACTACGATCTGATGCTCACCAACGCGGGTGAGGGCATCCTGGCAACAGGAATGCTGCGTGCGCGCGTCGAGGGCGTGTGCGACCGTTGCCTTGAGCCTGCGAGCTTTGACGTGGCGGGCGAGGTCGACGAGTACTATCTCTTCGAAGAACCTGACGAGGCGGCCTATGTCGACGACGAGGACGAGGAGATGGACTTCTCCCTGGTGGGGGATGACAATACCGTTGACCTGACGGATGCGCTGTTCTCGGCGCTTCTGATGGAGACGCCGTACGTGGTGCTGTGTCGTGAGGACTGCAAGGGCCTCTGCCCGGTGTGCGGCGCCAACCTCAACGAGGAGGACTGCGGCCACGCCGCGCAGATTGAGGCCGAGCGCGAGCAGGCGCGCCTTGAGGCAAGCCCGTTTGCGGCCCTGAAGGACCTGAAGCTGGACGAGTAACGGCGTCAAGTGTGGCTCCCACCTCGCGTCCTGTGGGGTAATCGTGATGGGTGCCACATGGGCATTTCTGTGGTATAGTGCTTTCTTGCGTGTCTAGAAGGCAAGACCGCCCGCGCATGGCGCAGGCGTGAAGTGATTGGTAAGAGAGGTTCAAGATGGCAGTTCCTAAGCAAAAGAAGGGCCGCGGCGCTACGCACACCCGTCGTTCGGCTAACAGCAAGCTCGCCGCTCCCGCGCGTTCCACGTGCCCGCAGTGCGGTGCTCCCAAGCTTCCGCATCACGTGTGCCCCAACTGCGGTTTCTACAAGGACCGCGAGGTTGTCGTCACCGACTAACGGTTGACGCACCGTTCATATGAATGGATTGGAGGTCGACCCGTAAGGGTCGACCTTTTCCACGTTAGGGAGGTCGCATGGTTACCATCTGCGTAGACGCCATGGGAGGCGATAGCGGTACCGAGGTCGTGCTCGAGGGCATTGCTCAGGCGCTTGAGGCGGACGAGCAGCTGCAGGTGCTGGTTGCGGGCGACGCGGACGTGATTTCCGCGTTCTGTGAAGAGCACGAGCGCGCGCTGCCGCTTGTCACCACCGAGGTCATCGGCATGGGCGAGCATCCGTCCACGGCCGTGCACGCCAAAAAGGACTCGAGCATCGTACGGGGCTGCCTGGCGGTGCGTCATGGCGAGGCGGACGGCTTCTTCTCTGCAGGCTCGACGGGCGCCATCCTGGTGGCGGCTACCATGAACGTCGGCCGTCTGAAGGGCATCAAGCGCCCGGCGCTGGCCACGGCCATTCCCGGCGCCTCGGGACGCCGAACCGTGATGATCGACATGGGCGCCAACGCCGACACCCATGAGGACATGATCGTGCAGTTCGCGCACATGGGACGCGCCTATGCCAAGGTGACCTTGGGCGTGGCTGAGCCGCGCGTGGCGCTGCTTTCCAACGGCGAGGAGGAGACCAAGGGTTCTGAGCAGGCCGTCGCCTTCCACCAGGCGCTGAAGGACGCTGGTGGCGACAGCTGGTTTGCGGGCAACGCCGAGGGCACCGATCTTCTGGCTGGCCGCTATGACGTCATCGTGAGCGACGGCTTTACGGGCAACGTTGCCCTGAAGACGATCGAGGGCACGGCCAAGTACATTGTGGGCTGCATCAAGGCGGCAACCAAGAAGTCGAAGCTCATGGCCATTGGCGCGCTTTTGCTGAAGCCCGCCATCAAGGCTGTGGCGGCCGACCTCTCGGGCGACGAGTACGGCGGCGCGGTGCTTCTGGGCCTGAAGGCGCCCGTCATTATCGGCCACGGTGCCACGAGCGCCCTGGCCGTGAAGAACGGCACCCTCGTCTGCGCCAAGGCCGTACGCGAGGGCCTGGTAGACAAGATCGCCGCCGAAGAGTGAGCAACGTTGGGGGTAGCCCCTTTTGTTGCCTATGCAACAAAAGGGGCTACCCCCAACGTTGCATAGGCGCACCTGCTGTTTCTGTCGTTAGGGCTCGTGATGCTTCACTTTTTCTCGCCCGATGCTCACAATGGAAATGCTCTATCGTGCCGTTTTGATACAAGGAGACTCCCATGACGCGCGAGGAAATCTTCAACAAGGTGGTAGAGGTCACCAGCGACTCGCTTGACGTTGATGCCAGCGAGCTCAACGAGCAGACCGACTTCAAGCAGCTGGGCGCCGATTCGTTCGACCTGCTTGAGCTCGTCACCGCGTTCGAGGACGAGTTTGGCGCCACGATGGATGACGAGAAGCTCGCCACCATCACCACCATCGGCGATGCGGTTGACGCTATCGAGCAGGCCCTGTAGGAGGCCGACACTTGAAGCTTCACCGTCGCGTCAAAGCCGTTGAGGAGATCATCGGCTATCAATTCGAGAACAAAGACCTGCTGGCCTCGGCCGTGACGCATCCGTCTGCGGCCGAGGGCATGCCTGTTTCGGCATCGTACGAGCGCCTGGAGTTTCTGGGCGACGCGGTGCTGGGTGCCATGGTGGCGCGCGAGGTGTTCGAGCGCTTCCCGGGCATGGACGAGGGCCAGCTTACCGACCTCAAGATCGCGCTCGTCTCGGGTAAGATGCTTTCGAGCGTCTCTGAGGGGCTGGGCCTTTCCGAGTACATCTTGTTTGGCGTCTCGGAGCTGGGCACCAACACCCGTGGCATGAAGTCCGCGCTCGAGGACGTCTTCGAGGCCATCGTCGGTGCCCTCTACGTTGACGGAGGTTACGATGCGGCGCACGACTTCGTCATGCGCATGCTGGGGGAGTACATGGTCCCCGAGACCATCCGTCGCTTCATGAACCCCAAGACGCACCTGCAGGAGGTCGTGCAGGGCGGAAACATCCGAAAGACCCCCACGTACAAGCTGGAGGCTACTTCTGGTCCCGCGCACGCGCAGCGCTTTACGTCGGTGGTGCTCATCGACGGCCGGCGCATCGGCCGTGGCACGGGAAGCTCCAAGAAGGAGTCGGAGAACGCCGCGGCGGCCGACGCCATTCGCCGTATCGAAGAAGATCCCCACGCCGTGTGGGCCGACATAGAATAGCGGGGAAGACGGGCCGTGTACCTCAAGTCGCTCACGCTCAAGGGATTCAAGTCGTTCGCTGACAAGACGACGATGGTCTATGACCCGGGCCTCACGGTTGTGGTGGGCCCCAACGGGTCGGGCAAGTCGAACATCTCGGATGCCATCCTGTGGGTGCTGGGCGAGCAGAGTGCCAAGATGCTGCGCGGCCAGGCCATGGAGGACGTCATCTTTTCGGGCTCGTCCGCGCGTCAGCCGGTGGGCGTGGCCGAGGTGACGCTCGTGCTCGACAACTCCGACCACACGCTTCCCATCGACTTTTCCGAGGTCGCCATCACGCGCCGTATGTTCCGCTCCGGCGAGTCTGAGTACCTCATCAACAACGCGCCGTCGCGCCTGATGGACATTACCGACATCCTGCATGACTCGGGCCTGGGCAAAGAGACGCACTCCATCATCAGCCAGGGCAAGCTTGACTCCATCTTGGCGAGCCGCCCCGAAGACCGCCGCGAGCTTATCGAGGAGGCGGCGGGAATCGCCAAGCATCGCCGGCGCAAGGAGCGCTCTGAGCGCAAGCTCCGCAGCATGGAGGAGCACCTGACGCGCGCGAAGGACATCTCGCGCGAGATCAACCGACAGCTGGGGCCGCTGGAGCGGCAGGTCAACAAGGCCAAGCGCCACCACGACCTGAAGAGCCAGCTATCCGACCTCTCCACCACGCTTGCCGTGGACGACTTGCGCCAGCTGCAGGCCCGCTACAACCAGCTGGTGGCGCGTCAGCGCGAGGCCGACGCGGCGGTGGAGCTTGCGCAGCTGCGCCTGAACGAGAAGTCCGAGGACCTTGAGCGCTATCAGTCGCTGCTCGAGCAGAAGGGCATCTTTGTGGGTGACCTGGGCGAGCAGCGCCGCCGCATGCAGGACCTGCTGGGCCGCATGGACTCTGACATGCGCCTTCTGGAGGAAAAGGGCAAGAACATGGTGGCGCGTCTCTCCGAGATGCGCATGACGCTCTCGTCCAGCCAGAAGCAGCGGGCGGAGGCTGCGGCGGAGTACGAGCGCGTGAGTGCCGAGTACGCTGACGCCAAGGTGCGTGCGCGCGAGCTGCAGGACCGCCTGGACGAGCTGGTGCCGGAGGCGAAGCGCGCGACCGAGCTTCGGCGTTCGCTGGGTGCCAAGCAGGCACAGCTTACGGCCGACCAGCGTGCCGCGCAGCGCGAAGCCGACAGCGAGACGCTGGCCTACGCGAAGCTGCGCGACCAGATTGCGAGCGCCGAGACGCAGGACCAGATGTTTGCGAGCCGTCTTGCGCAGATTGCCGAGCAGATTGAGACGGCCGCCGAGGCGCTTGCCGAGCGCAACCAGCGCAAGGCGGAGGTCTCGGAGGGGCTTGAGGTGGCCACGGCCGCAGCCGATGCGGCAGGTGCCGCCATCCATAGCGCACAGGACGCGCTGGCGTCAGCGCGTAAGGAGGAGAACGCGGCGCGCTCCCGCCTGCAGGAGGCCCGCGCCACGCTGTCTGCGCTGGAGAAGGTCGACGAACAGAGCGCCAACGCGAACGAACTCACGGCTGCCGTGTCCGCTCGCTCGCAGGGGTTGGTGGAGTGCCGTCTGGCTGACCTCATCGAGGCGCCGGCAGAGCTTGAGGGGCTGGTGGAGCGCCTTCTGGGCGACGACCTGGCCGCCTTTGTGGTGGCTGACTCGGCGGCGGCTTCGTCGCTGGCCGAGACGGCCGAGGGCCTTTCCCGCAAGGCGGGCAGGGCCACCATCATTGCGCATCAGGTCCGTGTGGAAGCGGCTTCGGCCGATGCTCCGGGCGAGGCCTTGCTGGACAAACTGACCATTCCCGCCGCGGCGCAGGGCATTGCCGCGGCGCTGTTGGGCGACGTGCGCCTGGTTGCTGACGCCACAGCTGCGGTTCGTGCCCATGACGAGGCGCCTGCCTTCACGTACGTCACGCTGACGGGCGTGACGATGCTGGCCGACGGCCGCATCGTGGTGGGCGGAACCGCCGGCGCCGAGAGTGGCGCGCTTGAGCGTAAGCGCCGCATGCGCGCCCTGCGCGAGAGCCTTGACGGGCTTGAGGCGGGCCTGCGCGATGCCTCTGAGGCCGTCTCTCGTGCCGAGGCTGAGCTTGCTGACGCGCGCGACCAGAGCGCCCATGCCAAGGGCGACGTGGCCCGCCTGCGTGGCGAGCTCTCCTCCGTGACGTCTGAGATCGGCCGCTTGGAGGCCCAGCGCAACCAGGCCACCTCCGAGCAGGCACAGGTCTCGAAGCGGCGCTCTGCCGCGTCGGAGAAGGCCGACCAGGCGCGTCCGCAGATCGAGAAGCACAAGGCGGCCGCCGATGCGGCCGAGGCGCGCGCGGCCGAGCTGGGCCGCCAGCTGGTTGAGATCTCTGAGGAGCGCAGCCAGGCCTCTCGCGCGGAGAATGACGCGAGCGCCCGTGTGGCTGACGCCCGTCTGCACCTCGCCACCACCGTGGAGCGCCGCAACCACCTTGCGGTGCGCGAGGAGGAGCTTGCCAACACGGTGGCCACCATCGAGCGCCGCATCGAGACCACCACGCGCACCGCCCGCTCGCTTGACGTGCTGCGCCTGCGCGTCGACCCGCTGCACGAGCGCTACGTGGCCGTGCATGACCGCGCCCTCGCGTGGGACGCGCGCCTGCGCGACCGCGCCTCGCTGGCCGAGGCCGATTCCGACTCGCTGAAGGCGACCATCCAGGAGGCGCGCCAGGCCGTGAACGACGCCTCGCAGCAGCTTGAGCGCGCTCGTGCTGCGGCCAACGAGCTGAAGGTGGACATCGGCCGTATCGAGGTGCAGGTTGAGGGCGCCCTGAAGGACATCACGGCCTACGGCTGGATCCTGGAGGACGCGCTGGCGCTGCCCGAGCCCGAGAACCGCGAGGCCATGGAGCGCACGGTGGAGAAGCTCCGCCGGCAGCTCGATAGCATCGGGCCGGTCAACGAGGTGGCCATGGACGAGTACCTGCGCCTGAAGGAGCGTGCGGACTACATCGCCGAGCAGGTGGCCGACCTCGAGAGCGCCAAGAGGTCGCTTGCGAAGATCACGAGCGCCATTGAGCGCAAGATGCGCCGGCAGTTCTTGGTGGTGTTTGACCAGGTCAACGCCAACTTTGGCGAGGTCTTCTCCATGCTCTTCCCGGGCGGACATGCACACATCGAGATGACGGACCCCGACCACGTGACGGAGACTGGCATCGAGATCGTGGCTCAGCCGCGCGGCAAGAAGATTCAGAAGATGATGCTGATGAGCGGTGGCGAGAAGTCTTTGACCGCGCTGGCGCTCCTCTTTGCCGTGTACCGTACGCGTACGGTACCATTCTATGTGTTCGACGAGGTCGAGGCCGCGCTGGATGACTCGAACCTCTCCAAGCTGCTCGATGCCATCGAGCAGCTTAAGACGGTTACGCAGCTCATCGTGATCAGCCACCAGCGGCGCACGATGGAGCAGGCGGACGTGCTGTATGGCGTGTCCATGCAGGCTGACGGCGTGAGCCACGTGGTCAGCCAGCGTCTGGACAAGGCGACGGGAAAGGTGGTTGAGGCTTAAATGGGTCTGCGTGACTCCCTGATGAAGGGCCTCTCGCGTTCTCGCGAGGCAATTTCCGAGATCTTCTACATGGGCGGCGAGGTGGACGAGTCCTTCTGGGAGGACCTTGAGGACACCCTCGTCATGGGTGATATGGGCGCTGAGGTGGCCATGCAGGTGACGGACGACCTGCGCGAGCAGGCCGCCCGCGAGGGCCTGCGAACCGCGCGCCAGCTGCGCGAGGCGCTTGCTCAGCGTTTGTCGCAGGAACTGACGCCCGCCAAGCGCGACCCCTTCCGTGCGCTGCCCTCGTGCGTGCTGTTCGTGGGCATCAACGGCGCGGGCAAGACGACCACGGTGGGCAAGCTCGCCAGCGAGGCGCTGAACCTGGGCATCAAGCCGCTCATCGGCGCCGGCGACACCTTCCGTGCGGCCGCCATCGAGCAGCTGCAGGTGTGGGGCGAGCGCTCTGGCGTGGAGGTCATCACGCGCGAGCGTGGCGCTGACCCGGCGAGCGTCTGCTACGAGGTGATCGACGAGGCCGAGAAGCGCGGCTCCGAGCTGGTGCTGATTGACACGGCGGGGCGTCTGCACACCTCGCCCGAGCTGATGCGCGAGCTGGCCAAGGTGGTCAACGTGACGCGCAAGCGCGCGAACATGCCCGTGTGGGTGGTGCTGGTGGTGGACGCCACCACCGGTCAGAACGGCTTGAACCAGGCGCGCGAGTTCAACCAGGCGCTTGATCTTGATGGCCTCATCGTCACCAAGCTGGACGGCACAGCGAAGGGCGGCATCGTGGTGGCCATCAGCCACGAGCTCAAGCTGCCCATCTGGCGCATCGGCGTAGGCGAGGGCATCGACGACCTGCAGCCCTTCGACGCGCTGGAGTTCTCTCGCGCGCTGGTGGGGGAGACCGAGGGGCTCTAGCGCGAAGCAGCGGGACCACAAGGTCCGACCCTCTGGTCCCTTGCGCAATGGGGTATCCTCTTAGGATGAGAAGCACAGCTACGGCATAGGAGAAGCATCACATGGCAGTCTTCAGCAGCCTTTCCGACCGACTTCAGGACACCTTTGACCGCCTGCGCGGCAAGGGCCGTCTTACCGAGGACGACATCAATGCCGCGATGCGTGAGATTCGCATGGCGCTCCTGGAAGCGGACGTCAACTATCGCGTGGTGAAGAACTTCGTCTCCGCGTGCAAGGAAAAGTGCATGACGGCCGACGTGCTGGATTCCCTGACGCCGGCACAGAACGTGGTGCGCATCGTTCTTGACCAGCTCACGCAGCTCCTGGGCTCCACCGAGTCCAAGTTGGTGCTTGCGCAGAACCGCACGCCCAACGTCATCATGCTCGTGGGCCTGCAGGGCTCTGGTAAGACCACGGCTGCCGCCAAGCTGGCGTATCTGCTGAAGGGCCAGGGGCGGAGCCCCCTTCTGGCCGCCTGCGACGTGCACCGTCCCGCCGCTGCCGACCAGCTGGAGACGCTGGGCAAAGAGATCGGCGTGCCCGTCTATCGCGGCGATGGCGTGGACGCCGTCAAGGTGGCGAGTGAGTCCATCCGCTATGGCATCGATCACCTGAACGACGTGGTCATCGTCGATACCGCAGGCCGCCTGCAGATCGACGAGGAGATGATGGCCGAGGCCGTCAACATCAAGAATGCCGTGAAGCCTGACCAGGTGCTGATGGTGGTTGACGCCATGACCGGCCAGGACATCGTCAACGTGGTGCGCGCGTTTGCCGAGCGCGTCGACTTTGACGGCGTCATCATGTCCAAGCTCGACGGCGACGCCCGCGGCGGTGGCGCGCTGTCTGTGCGCGAGGTGACGGGCAAGCCCATCAAGTTCGTCAGCCAGGGCGAGAAGCCCGACTCGCTTGAGGTCTTCCATCCCGACCGCATGGCCAAGCGCATCCTGGGCATGGGCGACGTGGTGGGCATCATCGAGCAGGCCCAGAAGGTGGCGGACGAGCAGGACGTCCTCAATGCCGAGCGCATGCTGCGCGAGGGCTTCACAATGGACGACATGCTCGACCAGATGAACCAGATCCGCAAGATGGGCGGCCTGTCGAAGCTGATCGGCATGATTCCTGGCGGAGACCGCGCGCTTGCCCAGATGGGCGGCAATCTGGACGAGAGCCAGATTACGCGCATCGAGGCCATGATTCGCTCGATGACGCCGGAGGAGCGTCGTCAGCCCAAGAAGATCAACGGCCAGCGCCGCAAGCGCATCGCCGCTGGTTCCGGCCGCTCCATTCAGGAGGTCAACCAGCTGCTGAAGCAGTGGAGCGAGATGAACAAGATGATGGGCAAGATGAAGGCCATGGCTAACGACATGGGCGGCAAGGGTGGCGGCTCTCGCAAAGCCCGTCGCCAGATGCAATCCATGATGCGCAACATGGGCATGGGCGGTGGCCAAGGCCGCGGCAACTTCCCGTTCTAAGGTTAACGGGGCGGCGCCTTCCTTCATTGCGAGCTCAGACAGTCCTCGAAGGCCCCCTTCGCGTGCGCGAAGGAGGGCCTTCTGCGGAACTCGCTCGCAACGAGGGAAGGCGCCGACTCAGCCAGGACACCGTTGCCGCGCCACACCACCCATGCCCTCTGATTGCTGTGGCCATATTCTTCTCCCAGTTAATGTTGACAAGAAACGGTACCTTTACGTCAGCATTCGCAGGAGTGCGAATAGCTCAATGAGACGTTAGGTGCACGAGTTCAGTCGCATTGAGCGGACGTGTGCGTGAGAGATCCAGCCACGTTCCCTGTGCAGGTGGTTTGGTTTTGTGGATGCGGAGCTTCTTCATTGCCGAACTGGCGTGTTCGTCATAGCTGCTAGCCCGTGATCCGCTCGCAAGAGGCCGCCCAGCGTTCCCTCCATGCGAGTTCCGCAGAAGGCCCGGTTCGCGCAAGCGAACCGGGCCTTCGAGGACTGTCTGAGCATGGAGGGAACGCTGGGCGGCCCCGGCAACCTCACACCTAGTAGTGCGTGATGACGACGTCGCCAACCTCGGTCAGGCCATAGAGCTCCTCAGCCTTGTCGTAGGGGAGGTTCACACAGCCGTGGCTGCCGTCGGTCTGGTAGATGGTGCCGCCGAAGGAGTAGCGCCACGTGGCGTCGTGCATGGCGACGGCGTTCCACACGAAGGGCATCCAGTAGGTGACGTAGCTCACGTACTCGGGCTCACCCGTGCGCTTGTCCTCGGGACCCTCAAGGCGGACGTTACCAGACTCCTTGTTGCCGTTCAGCTGCCAAACGCCCTCGGGAGTGCCGTGGCCCTCGCTCGTGTTGCCGGTCACGCAGTCGCTCTCCCAGATGAGGTTGCTGCTGCCGTCGTACATGCGCACGTGCTGCTCGGAGATGTCGATGTCGATGTAGCGATTGCCCCACTCCTGGCCGCCGGGGTTCCACGAGCCAGCGGTCTGCAGCATGGGGATGTCGATGGTGGCGGCCGTTCCCGCCTTCACGTTGTCGCAGATCTGCTTGGCAAGCTCGCCGCCGTCGATGGTCCACCCGTACTCGCCGCCGGTCACCGAGACGTTCTTGCCGTCGGGACGGGTGTAGCTGCGGGTCTTGCCCACGGTATCCAGCTTTTCCGAAAGCTCGCCGCGTGCCCACGTGGTGATGGCCTCCTGGTCAACAGTCACCTCAAGCTTGTCGGAGACCTTGGTCCAGCCCGCGATGAGGTCGGCACCGACCTCAAAGACCTCGTTTTCGCCCACGGTGAGCTTCTGGGTGGCGGAGAGCTTGGCGTTGACGTCGGCCACGCTCTTGGTGAGCTCGGCGTCGTCAGCCAGCACGGCAGGCTGCACGAGGAGCTTCTCGTCGAGCTCCACCGCGGGTTCGAGCTCGTCAACCGCGGCGGTCACCAGCTTGACGATTTCCTCGGTCTTGAGCACGGTACCGGCCACCTCGGGCACCACCTTGTACTGGTGTGCGGCCTCGTCGTAGGCATAGGTCGCGTCCTTGGGGGCCGTCGCCGTCTTGTTGAAGGCCTCCACGGCATCGGTCACGGCCTTGGTGAGCTTGGCCTTGTCGTAGGTGATGGATTCGTCGGCGGTGAGGCTGTGGGGCTCGATGATCTCGAGCGGCCACTTCCAGGGGTCAAGGCTCGAGAGCGCCTCCTGTACGTAGGCCTGGCCATCGGAACGCAGGTCGACGTCGGCGGCGGTCAGCTTGAGGTCGATGCCCTGGCCCGTCACGGCAACCTGGTAGCCGCTCGTAGACTCGCTGTGCTTGGCGGCAACCTCCGCGATGGGCTGCAGCGACACGTCCTCGCCGTTGAGCGTGGTGTTGGGCATGAAGTACTGCTGAGAGGCCCAGACGCCTGCCGCGTAGGTGCCGCCAAGAAGGGCGAGGAGGAGCAGGCCGAGAACGAGGCCGAGCTTGCCGCGCTTCTTCTTTTTGGGTTCCTCGAAGGCGCCGTGCTTGGGGCCCGTCGAGGTTAGGGTCTCAATGGGCTGGGGAGTGGCGGCTGGCGTCTCCACGGTTGCGTCGGTGACGTCATCGCCAGCGCCAACCGCGGGTGCGACCTCGGCAACGTCCAGAACCGAGGGCAGGTTGTCGAGGGACGATACGGCGCGTGCCTCGTCCTTGGCGGCCTCGGAGGCCACGACGGTCTCTGTGGGAACCGCAACCACGGTCTCAGCCGGTGCGGCGATGACGGTCTCGGCGGCGGGCGCGATCACGGTCTCGGCGGCCGCCGCGACGGTCGTCTCCTCGGCGGCGGGGGTGGTGACCCCAGCGTCCACCTGCGCAAGAATCTCGTTCATAATGGCGTCGAGCGCCTCGTCTACCGATGCCTCAGCGCGTTTCGTTGTCTCCTCTGGGAGGTTCTCTTTAGGCTCGTCCTCAGGAACGAACTCGGCTCCCTCTTGTGTCTCTGTACTCACGAGCTTCCTCGTTGTTCGTGTCTTGGCTGCGTTATCGTGCGGTCTCTGGTGTGAGATGCTGCAGTGGTTACGCTATGGTACCTCACGTGAAGGGACGTTTGGGCCAAGGAGGGCAAAGCATGCCGACCATTCACGTTACAAATCTTGCCGACGAGCGCCTTGACGTGTACACGAGGCTGACCGACCACCAGCTGCGGAACGCCCTGGAGCCCGAGCGGGCGGTGATGGTGGTCGAGTCTCCGTTTGCCTTGGAGGTTGCCCTGCGCGAGGGGTATGAGCCGCTTTCGCTGTTGCTTGACGAGCGCCACGCGGAGTCGATGCTGCCGCTGATGGAGAGCGTCGACCCTTCGGTGCCGGTGTTTCTTGCCTCGCGCGAGGTGATGAGTGAGCTTGTGGGGTTCAAGGTGACACGCGGCGTGATGGGGGCGTTTCGTCGTCCGCGGCCACGCTCGGTTGACGAGGTGCTGGAAGGCACCCAGCGCGTGGCGGTGCTGGAGGGGCTGGTGGACGTCTCCAACGTAGGCGCCATCTTCCGCTCTGCCGCGGCGCTTGGCTTCGATGCGGTGCTGCTTGACCCCACGTGCGCGGACCCGCTGGCGCGCCGCGCGCTGCGCGTGTCCATGGGCACGGTTCTGCAGGTGCCTTGGGCTGTGCTTCCAGCTGAGGGGGAGGGTGGCTGGCCTGAAGGGGCGCTTGCACGGCTGCATGAGCTGGGGTTTCATGTGGCTGCCATGGCTCTGGTGGACGGCGCGACGTCCCTCGACAGTCCCGAGCTTGCGGCGTACGACCGCCTAGCGCTGGTCTTCGGCAGCGAGGGCTGGGGAATCTCGGCCAAGGCGCTCGCCCTGTGCGACGAGGCAGTGATCATCCCGATGGCCCACG
>DJXA01000106.1:45996-51655 GCA_002449555.1 Atopobiaceae bacterium UBA7016
CCCTAGCGGGCATGCAACGCAATTTCGGTCCCTGACTCCAAAATTGCATGTAACGCAATTTTGGAGTCAGGGACCGAAATTGCGTTACGTTTGCCCGCCAGTTGGGTATGACAGTACAAGTTGTATTGGCTGGCATGCCCAGCCTGGCAAAGGAGAAGAGTTACAGACATGGAGATGAACGACAAGAAAAAGCGCCAGTCGATGATGCTCTACATCCTCATCGGCCTCGTGGTGTTCTCGCTCCTGCGCTCGTTCGTGTACCCCAACATCATGAACGGCACGGTCAAGGAGACGAGCTACAGCGAGTTTCTGACGATGGTGGACAGTGGCGAGGTGGATGAGGTGAACCTCGACCGCGACAACGGCGAGATTACCTATGCCTCGGGCGAGGGCGCCACGCGCCAGATCTACAAGACCACCCTGTTTCCCAACGACGCGACGCTGGTAGAGCGCCTGGAGAAGGCGGACGTGAAGTTCTCCGCGCACATCCATGACGAGACGGCGTCGCTTCTGGTGTATCTGCTCATCAACCTGCTGCCGCTGGCCATCTTCATCGGTGGCGGCTGGATTCTCAACCGGCAGCTTCGCAAGCAGATGGGCGACGACAACAACATGTCCTTCGGCGGCGGCTTTGGCTTGGGCGGTGGCCTGGGCCGCTCCGGCGCCAAGGAGGTCAAGGGCGAGGAGACGGGCGTCACCTTCCACGACGTCGCCGGCCAGGACGAGGCGAAGGAATCGCTGCAGGAGATCGTAGGCTTCCTGAAGAACCCGGGCCGCTACGCCGAGATCGGCGCGAAGCTCCCGCACGGTGCGCTGCTCGTCGGCCCTCCGGGAACGGGCAAGACGCTGCTGGCCAAGGCTGTTGCCGGCGAGGCCAACGTCCCGTTCTTCTCGATCTCGGGTTCTGAGTTTGTGGAGATGTTCGTGGGCCGCGGTGCCGCCAAGGTGCGCGACCTCTTCAAGCAGGCCAACGAGAAGGCCCCGTGCATCGTCTTCATCGACGAGATTGACGCCGTGGGCAAGCGCCGCGACAGTGGGCTGACCTCTAACGACGAGCGCGAGCAGACCCTGAACCAGCTGCTGGCCGAGATGGACGGCTTTGACAACCACAAGGGCATCGTGGTCTTCGCGGCCACCAACCGCCCCGAGAGCCTTGACCCGGCCCTTACGCGTCCGGGCCGTTTCGACCGCCGCATTCCGGTTGAGCTTCCCGACCTGACGGGCCGCGAGGCCATCCTTAAGCTGCACGCGGGCGATGTGAAGATGGAGCCGGGCATCGACTTTGGCGTCATTGCGCGCCAGACGCCGGGTGCCTCGGGCGCCGACCTCGCCAACATGATCAACGAGGCTGCGCTGCGTGCCGTGCGCATGGGCCGCAACCGCGTGACGCAAAACGACATCCTTGAGTCCGTGGACGTGGTCATCGCGGGTGAGAAGAAGAAGTCGACCGTCCTGTCCGAGCACGAGAAGGAGGTCGTCTCCTACCACGAGACGGGCCACGCCATCGTCGCGGCCGTGCAGGACGGTAAGGCGCCGGTCTCCAAGATCACCATCGTGCCGCGTACCTCGGGCGCCCTGGGCTTCACCATGCAGGCCGAAGAGGACGAGCGCTACCTCACCACTCGCGAGGAGTACAAGCAGAAGATCGCTGTGCTGTGCGGTGGCCGCGCGGCAGAGGAGCTCATCTTTGGTCAGATGACGAGCGGTGCTGCCAACGACATTGAGCGCGCCACGCGCATCGCCCGCGCCATGGTGACCCAGCTGGGCATGTCCGACCGCTTCGGCATGATGGCGCTCGGTCAGTCGCGCAACCAGTACCTGGGCGGCGACGCCACGCTCACGTGTTCTGAGGGCACGGCGCAGGAGGTTGACGCCGAGGTGCAGCGCCTCGTGGAGGAGGGCCACCAGACGGCCCTAGAGACGCTTCGCAAGAACCGCTTCAAGCTGCATGAGATTGCGCACTATCTGCAGAAGAAGGAGACCATCACGGGCGAGGAGTTCATGCGCATCCTGACGCGCGACGACGGCTTTGCCCCGCAGATGCCATCCGCAGAGTAAGCAAAGCGCGCGCTGACGGGGGAGGCCCCGCCAGCGCGCGCAGTAAGAGCGGTTACGCCATCTGGGCCTGAACGGCGGTGATGGCAACGACGCCCACGATGTCCTCGGCAGAGCAGCCGCGGGAGAGGTCGTTGACCGGCTTGGCGATGCCTTGCAGCACGGGGCCGTAGGCCTCGGCCTTGGCGAAGCGCTGGACCAGCTTGTAGCCGATGTTGCCAGCGGCGAGGTCGGGGAAGACCAGGATGTTGGCGTTGCCGGGAACCTTGGACTCGGGGGCCTTCAGCAGGCCGACGGAAGCCTCGAGGGCCGCGTCAAGCTGCAGGTCGCCGTCGAGGGCGAGCTCAGGAGCCTTCTCCTTGGCCAGACGGGTGGCCTCCTGGACCTTGGCGGCGGTGTCGCCACCGGCGGAGCCCATGGTGGAGTAGGAGAGCATGGCCACGACCGGCTCGTCGCTCATGAGCGACTTCCAGGTGTTGGCAGAGGAGATGGCGATCTCGGAGAGCTGGTCCGCGTCGGGGGCGATGTTCAGGCCGCAGTCGGCAAACAGCAGCGTGCCGCCCTCGCCGTACTCGGTGGCCGGCGTGCACATGATGAAGAAGGAGCTCACGAGCTTGGTGCCGGGGGCCGTCTTCAGGATCTGCAGCGCGGGGCGCAGCGTGTTGGCAGTGGAGTGGCAGGCGCCGGAGACCAGGCCGTCAGCGTCGCCCTGCTTGATCATCATGGTGCCGTAGTAGGTGGCGTCGGCAACCGTCTCGTACGCCTGCTCGGGGGTCATGCCCTTGGCCTTGCGCAGCTCGTACAGGGCGTCGGCGTAGGCCTGACGCTTGTCAGAGGTGGCCGGGTCGATGACGGTGACGCCCTCGACGTTGATCTCGGCGGGGTTGCCCAGGATGACGAGGTTGGCCAGGTCCTCTTCGACGATGATCTTTGCAGCGTCGATGGTGCGCTGGTCCTCGCCCTCGGGCAGGACGATGGTCTTCTTGTCGCCCTTGGCAAGGGACTTCATGCGGTCAAGAAACTCGCTCATGATGCTCTCCTTTGTGTGATAGCGGTACTTCGCTGACAAGATGGTAACCCAAATTATGCACGTGCGCTGGGTATTTGGTGGGCAATAGTTTCCATCTGCATGCCCATGATAGAATCTTACGCGCACTTGACGGGGCATGTACGCAAAATGCCTGCTATGAGTAGAGCCGAAGCCGGCCAGACCGAGAGGAATGCAATGAGCATCGCAAGCGGCCTTCCGCAAAACTTCAATCCCGCGTGCTATGACGTGCTTATCGTGGGTGCCGGCTATGCCGGAGCCACCTGCGCCCGTCGTCTGGCAGAGGCGTGCGGCTACAAGGTGGCCATCCTCGAGCGCCGCTCCCACATCGCGGGCAACGCATATGACCGCCTCGACGATGCCGGCGTCCTCATCCACGAGTACGGCCCGCACATCTATCACACCACCGACGACCGCGTGCACGAGTTCCTGTCTCGCTTCACCGAGTGGACGGACTACCAGCACAAGGTGCTGGCCAACATCAAGGGCCAGCTCATGCCCGTGCCGTTCAACCACGCCTCCCTCAAGCTGGCCTTCGGCGAGGAGAAGGGCGAGCACCTGTATCAGAAGCTCGTGGCCACCTTCGGCATGAACAAGAAGGTCCCCATCATGGAGCTCCGCGAGCAGAACGACCCCGAGCTCACTGAGGTGGCGGACTACGTCTACGAGAACGTCTTCCTGTACTACACGATGAAGCAGTGGGGCAAGACGCCCGACCAGATCGACCCCTCCATCACGGGCCGCGTCCCCGTGTTCGTAGGCGACGATGACCGCTACTTCCCGGCGGCGCCGCACCAGGGCATGCCGGCCGAGGGCTACACGCGCCTCTTCGAGCGCATGCTCGACCATGACCTCATCGACGTCTTTTTGGGCGTGGACGCCCGCGACGTCATCTCGGTGACTAAGGATGTCGTGCTTGCCTGTGGCGAACCCTACGGCGGCGACGTGATCTACACCGGTCCGCTGGACGAGCTCTTCGGCTCTGACCTGGGGGCGCTTCCGTATCGCACGCTCGATATGGTCTTCGAGACGCTTGACCAAGACCAGTTCCAGCCGGTGGGCACGGTCAACTACACCACCTCTGAGGACTTCACCCGCATCACCGAGTTCAAGAACATGACAGGGCAGGTTGTTCCCGGCAAGACCACCATCATGCGCGAGTACTCCAAGGCCTTCGAGCCCGGCAGCGGCCAGACGCCGTACTACGCCATCCTTGAGGACGACAGCCAGAAGCTCTACCAGGCCTATCGCGATCGCGTGCTGCCGCTGGTGAACTTCTACGTGGTGGGCCGCCTCGCGGAGTATCGCTATTACGACATGGACGGCGTGGTTGCCTCGGCGCTCGCGCTTTCCGACGAGATCATCGACGCGAGCCGCTAAGGAGCGCTGCTCAAAAAAGATTCATGCGCCCTTTAGACGAGTTTCATCTGAAGGGCGCATCATAGACAGCGGACACCCGCTGAACAGCAGTAAGAAAGGCGTTTCATGAGCAAGATTCTCTCCTTCGGCATCCCGTGCTACAACTCTGCCGAGTACATGGACCACTGCGTCGAGTCGATCCTCACGGGCAGCGGCTACGCGGACGACGTCCAGATCATCATCGTGGACGACGGGTCTACCAAGGACAACACCTACGAGAAGGCGCTGGACTGGCAGAGCCGCTATCCGCATCTGGTGAAGGCGGTGCATCAGGAGAATGGCGGCCACGGCATGGCCGTTCTTGCTGGCCTTGAGAACGCCGACGGCACCTACTACAAGGTGGTCGACTCCGACGACTGGGTGGACGCCTCGGCGCTGCAGGAGCTGCTGACCACGCTGCGTGGGTTTGAGGAGTCGGGCACGCGCGTTGACCTCGTCATCACCAACTACGTGTACGAGCACGTCGAGGACAACAAGACGAGGACCATTGACTACCTCTTTGCGCTTCCCAAGCGTCGGGTGATGGGCTGGAAGGACATCGGCCACTTCTATATCTGGCAGAACCTGCTCATGCACTCGCTGTGCTACCGCACCGACGTCCTGCGCGACGGGGGCGTCCCCATGCCGGCGCACACCTTCTACGTCGACAACATCTACGCCTACGTGCCCCTGCCGCGCTGCAAGACGCTCTACTACCTGGACGTGGACCTGTACCGCTACTTCATCGGCCGCGAGGACCAGTCGGTCAACGAGCAGGTCATGGCCGCCCGCATCGACCAGCAGCTGCGCGTCACGCGCGTCATGATGCACAGCTATCACCTGTACAAGGACGTGTGGCCGGTGCAGCTGCGCAGCTACATGGTGGGCTACTTCACCATCATGATGGCCGTGTGCTCCATCTTCTCAAAGCTGAGCGAGCAGCCCGATGCCATGGAGAAGGTCGACGAGCTGTGGCAGGAGCTGCATGACTACGACCGCCGCATGTGGAGGCGCTGCCGCCTGGGCGTGATTGGCATTTTCACCAACCTGCCTACGTTGGCGGGCGAGAAGGCCACGCTGGGCATCTATCACATCGCGCAGAAGCTTGTGAAGTTCAACTAGTTATTTGCGAATGTTGACATACGGGGGCGGTTTTCC
>DJXA01000106.1:51811-53806 GCA_002449555.1 Atopobiaceae bacterium UBA7016
TCGCAAGAGCATATTGGGTGTTGCGCATAGGGGCACTATTGTGTACAACATTTATATGCGTTCGGGTGGGGACCCGGACCGACCCGAGTGTGCGCATGGCGCATGGGAGAGGAGCCACCATGAGGGCTACTGTCAACGAGGAGTGCATCGGCTGCGGCCTGTGCGAGGGCACTGCTGGTGACGTGTTCGAGATTGGCGACGAGGGCGTTGCCGAGGTCGTCGTCGACGAGGTTCCCGAGGAGCTTGAGGACGACGTCCAGGACGCCGCCGATAACTGCCCCGTGGGCGCCATCGAGCTTGAGTAGAGTTCGGTCGCTTCCGAGCAAGCAGCGTTAGAATGTACGGGAGCCGCCAGCGTGCGGCTCCCGTTTTGTATGGAGGTTAGACATGATCTTGGCATCGGCGTCGCCGAGGCGACGCGAGCTCTTGGCGGCGTGCGGGCTTGACGTGCGCGTGCGACCGGCCGACATTGACGAGCGCCGTCTTGAGGGCGAGGGGCCCACTGAGCTGGTGCAGCGCCTGGCCGAGGGCAAAGCACATGCGGCGTACGAAGCGTTGGACAGACCGCTGGAGGACGTGCTGCTGGCGGCGGACACCATCGTGTGGGACGAGCAGGGAGACGTGCTGGGCAAGCCGGGAGACGCTGCGGACGCGGCGCGCATGCTGAGGCTCCTCTCGGGCAAGACGCACCACGTCTCAACGGGCGTTTGCATCATCGTTCCGGGCGCTGAGGGGCCGCGTGAGGCGTCGTTTGTCGAGACGACGGACGTGACGTTCTGTCATCTCTCCGAGGCTGAAATAGGGGCTTATGTGGCCTCTGGCGAGCCGATGGACAAGGCGGGTGCCTACGGCATTCAGGGTTTGGGGCGCATGCTGGTGAGTGGCATCCGCGGCGACTACCCCAACGTGGTGGGTCTGCCGGTGAACCGCACGCTTCGTGAGATCGACCGCCTGCTGGGCGGACACGCGTATGTGACAAGGGCATTGGGAGGCAACCATGAGTGAGTATCAGAGCATTTCGGATATCGAGGGCGTCTACGCTGCCAGCGCTACTAACGCCGAGGCTGCGACCGGCTGCACCGTCATCGTGTGCCCGGCGGGCGCCACGGTGGGCGTGGACGTGCGCGGCGGTGCGCCGGCCACGCGCGAGACTGACCTGCTGCGGCCCGAGGAGACCGTGCAGCAGGTGCATGCCGTGGTGCTGAGCGGCGGCAGCGCCTATGGCCTGGCTGCCTCCACCGGCGTCATCGAGGAGCTTGAGCGTCGTGATATCGGCCTGGACGTGGGTGTGGGCAAGGTGCCCATCGTGACAGGCGCCTGCCTGTTTGACCTCGCGTGCGGGCGCGCGGACGTGCGTCCGACGGCGGCCGACGGTGCGGCGGCGGTTGCGGCCGCGCTTGACGGCGAGAAGCTCCCGCTGGCGGTGGGCAACGTGGGCGCCGGCACGGGCTGCACGGTGGGCAAGCTGGGCGGACCTGCGCGCGCGATGAAGTCGGGTCTGGGCGAGTCCGTCCAGACGTGCGGCCCGCTCGTGTGCGGGGCGGTGGCCGCTGTCAACGCGGTGGGCGACATCGTGGACCCGGTGAGCGGCGAGGGCATCGCCGGCCTTCTGGACGAGGAAGGGGAGCACATCCTCAACAGCCGTGACGTGCTGCTTTCCCTTGCGGCGACCATGCCGCTCGAGCGTACGAACACCACCATCTCGTGCGTGGTCACCAACGCGAAGCTGACCAAGGCCGAGGCCACCAAGGTGGCGCAGATGGCTGCTGACGCGTACGCGCACACGATCAGGCCGACCCACACCTCAAACGACGGCGACAGCATCTTTGTGATGGCGACGGGCGAGGTGGAGATGCCCATCGACGTGGTGGGCGTGCTCGCGACCAAGGCGCTGGAGGGTGCGATCATCGATTCCGCGCTCTCGGCCAAGGGCGCGTACGGCCTCAAGGCGGCCCACGACCTGATGTAGGCGATTGTTGGCATGGGCTGGCCGTT
>DJXA01000106.1:53949-55560 GCA_002449555.1 Atopobiaceae bacterium UBA7016
AACGGCCAGCCCATGCCAACAATCGAAGTTAGGGCATGAGGTAGTACACCAGTGTTATGGCCGCGTAGAAGGCCACCATGCTGCCAATGATGACGGCCTGCTTCAGGCGGTGCTCGGCGAGGATGCCCACAAACTCGCGCACGTTGGCGTTGGGCCAGAAGTACCACTTGGTCTTGGCGCCCATGCCCTGGGCGCGCAGCTTGACGCGCCTGGCCATGATGCCACCTCGAAAGACGTGGTAGTTGGTGGTGGAGAAGGCAACCTTGCCCGGGCGGCCCGTCGCCTCGATGACCTCCTTGGAGAAGCGCATGTTCTCGTAGGTGGAAGTCGAGCGGTCCTCCAGCAGGATGTGCTCCTCTGGCACGCCCTTCGCCATGAGGTAGTTTTTCATGGACTGGGCCTCGGAGGTGACCTCGTCGGGTCCTTGTCCGCCTGACGGTACGAAGGTGGCCACCTTGCCGGTCTGGTAGATCTGCTTGCGGTAGAAGGCGAGTGCGCGGTCCACACGGCCCGCCAAAAGCGGCATGGGCGTTCCGTCGTCTCGGATGCCGCATCCTAAGATGATGAGGTAGTCGCGGTCGAGGTCGGGCTCGGCTGTCACCACCACGATGTTGGCGATGATGGACCCGATGAGCATGCACTCCACGTAGAGGTAGAGCGCCGCGAAGGTGTTGGTGAAGAGGTCATGCGCGATGATCTGGTAGACCGAGCCCGAGACGTACATGTCGCTGACGAAGAGGAAGAGCTCTCCGCCAACCATGCAGATCGACAGCAGAATGCCCAGGATGTTGACGAAGCGGAAGCCCTCGTGACGGATGAGCGAGATGTTGGAGATGCAGAGCGCCACCGAGAAGAGCAGGATGAAGGGCGCCGAGCACAGCATGTACATCTTGGCTGACCCCATGAGGCTGCCGATGGCCGCAAACACCATGGACTGGTCCGTCATGCCGTCGCGGGTGTGCAGATAGATGATGAGCGCCTGCGAGAGGGCCTGCGAAAGCGCGAGCAGGGCGAAGGCGCTGTAATAGATGGTGTTGTAGGAGTACGGGTTGTACTGGATCTGCTGCACAAACGCGACGCACAGCAAGACGGCGGCCACGAGCGAGTAGGCGCAGAGGACTGCCGCGATGGGAATGAGCGGGGCGCGCGTGATGAGCAAGACCGCGACGATTGCCGCGGTGATGGAGGAGATAACGGCGAGGGCGCGGATCTTGGGCTTGGTCTTCCTCGTGTCAAAGCGGAACAGCTTGGGCATTCGTGCTCACTCTCTTTGCGATCTCCTGGTTTCTGGTCATGCGGCTAGGCCTGCTTCGCGTCGCCATGCTTGGCGGGCCTGATGTAGAGCACGTAGATGAAGAAGAGGATGAGCGCGCCCACGAGCACCGTGGTGGTGGTGGCGCCCTCAAAGCCGAACACCTCATCATAGAAGGCGTTGCTCGTGATAGGCACGCCCATGAAGATGCCGTGAGAGGTGGCGACGTCAGCGTCTACGGTGCCGAAGAGGTAGGTCTGCGTGTAGTTCCAGGCGGTGTGGACGCCGCAGACGATCCAGAAGTTTCCCTCCCAGGTGACGAGCAGGCAGAAGAGGAAGCCGAGCAAAAAGACGTTGAG
>DJXA01000183.1:0-2562 GCA_002449555.1 Atopobiaceae bacterium UBA7016
CCGTTGGAGCCCACCGGGTCGGCGTCGCCCGCGATGTACAGCAGCGGCAGCTCAGGCGGCACACGCACGCAGCAGGCCGGGTCGCACACCTCGCGCGTCAGGCCCATCAGCGAGGCGTACCCGCCCACCGAGAACGAGAAGCCGCTGGCGTCGTCGGCAATGTAGGTGTTGACGTTGTCCTCGTTGTACGAGAGCCAGTCAACCGGCGTCCGCGCGTCCTTGATGGCCTTGGAGTACGCACCCACGCCCATGCCCTCGATCAGCGGGCTGACCGTGTCCTCGCCCTTCAGGGCGGCGATCATCTTGCAGGCCAAGATGCCCAACGACGAGGTCGCCGGCGGGATGTGGCCTGTGCCGCAGATGATGGCGCCGGCCAGGCCCTTGCCCTCACGCGCGATGTAGGCGCGCACCACGAAGCTCCCCATGGAGTGACCAAAGAGGAAGTGCGGCGTGCCCTCGGGAACCTTGTCGTGGATGATGCCGCGCATGCGGCCCACGTCTTTGATCATGGTCTCCTTGCCCGTCTTGAGCGGCAGCTTGCCCCAGCGGTCGCGCTGCGAGCTGCCCGCGTGGTTGATGTGGTCGTGGCCGCACACCACAAAGCCGTGGCAGGCCAGAAAGCGGGCGAAGTCTCCGTAGCGGCCCAGGTGCTCGGCCATGCCGTGCACCACCTGCACCACGCCGCGCGGCTTCTCGACGGCGCCCCACGGGTCATCCGCCGCCGCGTCGGGGCCCATATCCTTGGGCCACCAGATGTATCCATGAATGCGCGAGCTTCCGTCAGAGGAGTCAAACCAGATCTCCTCGCGCTCGATCGATTCTTTGTCGATGCTTTCGACCATAATGCTTCCCCTCGTTGTCGATGCATAGCTTTTAGCAGGCTACGGCAACCGCAGGGCGGCGGAAGGAATCATTCGACCGCCGCACGTCCTACGTCGGGGAGAGGGTGCCGTCGGCCGCGCATGCAAAAGGGCTCCCGCCCTACGGCGAGAGCCCCTGCGAAGCCTGTTGCTGGCGCGCCTATTCCTCGGCTGCCAGCGTCTTGTCCATGTCCTCGAGCACGTACGGGAAGAAGTAGCGAATCTGCTTGCGCCACCACGGCCAATCGTGGTTAACGTCGTCGCCCCAGAAGTCGCACCACACGGGGATGCCCTTGGCGCGGCAGTTATCGCGAATAATGCGCAGGTCAGCGATGCCTTGGTCCTCCCACGCGCCCTGGCCCACGCACAGCACGAGCTGGCGCCTGGCGTAGATGTCAACGTAGGGGTGGTCGGCCGGCATGTTGGGCAGGAAGGCCGTGATGCAGTTGCCGTACAGCACGTCGTTCATCCAGTCGCCCCAGAAGTACTTGGTGTCGTACACGCCCGAAAGCGCGATGCAGCCCTGGAACAGGTCCGGACGGCGGAATGCGGCGATGGCCGCATGCGTGGCGCCCATCGAGCAGCCGATGGCCAGCGGGCGGCGGTCCGTGCCGTTGATCTCGTGCACCAGCGGAATGAGCTCGTCGGTGACATAGCGGAAGTAGTCCTCCTGGCGCTGCGCGCGATGCTCCTTGTCGCCCCAGGTGTCAGACCAGCTCTCCTCGTCGATGCTGTCAACGCAGAACAGTTGCAGCGTGCCGCCCTCGATGTAGTCGGCCAGCACGTCGATCATGCCGAAGTCCTCAAAGTTGTTGCACTTGGCGTCCTGTACCTGGAAGACCACCACGGGATAGCCGCCATCGCCGTATACGATGACGTTCATGTCCTTGCCGACGGCCTCGCTGTACCGAGTGATGAAGTCGCGTCTCATGATCTCTCCCTTGCATCGGGTACCTCTATGCGTTGATGCTAGCAAGCATTTGGCACGTACGGCACGCAGATAGGGGCGCTATTTGGTAAGCGGCAAACCTGAGAAGTCGGTTACCTCGTCGAGCGTGCGCGCCACGGCCTTGAGGCCCTCGGAGTCTTCGGCGGTGAAGCGGTTGAACAGCGGGCTGTCGATGTCGAGCACTCCGATGACCTGCCCCGATGCGTGGAGCGGAATGACTACCTCGGAGTTTGAGGCGCTGTCGCACGCGATGTGGCCGGGAAACTCGTGCACGTTGGGGACCAGTTGCGGCTGGTCAGCGGCCGCAGCCGTTCCGCAGACGCCCTTGTCAAACGCGATGTGGACGCAGGCAACCTTGCCTTGGAAAGGGCCGAGAAGCAGGGTTTGCTCGTCCGTGCGCGCATCACGCAAATAGAATCCCGCCCAGTTGAGGTCGGCAAGCGTGTCCATAATGAGCGCCGACACGTTGGAGAGAAGCGGCAGCCAGTGCGGGTCCTCCTCGGCAAACGAACGGACCTGAGCACAAAGCAGCTGGTAGTCAGGCTGGGTCATAGCTGTTCCTTTCGCACAGGTGACGGGGAAAGCTTATCATGTGCCAGCCGGTCGTTGATGGCCCGATTCGGTCTCATTGAGCGCAACGGAACGTGCCCAGGATCCCCCCCCCTCCCTAACCTCAACCCGCCAGTGTTGACATTAGAGGCCCCTATAAACGTCGAATCGCCAATTTGTACCACGATTTTTCGGTTTATGTAA
>DJXA01000183.1:2623-5002 GCA_002449555.1 Atopobiaceae bacterium UBA7016
CGATTTTTCGGTTTATGTAAGGTCGATTTTCGTATCGCGGATTGGAGTATTTTTTGATGTGCAAAAGCGCAGGTAGATTGGTGTATCAAAAGTGGTCGTATCGCCCAAAATGGGGTATATGAAAAATGGCCTTCCATAAACCGTAAAAACGTGGTACAAATTCGCACTTTGGCTTTTATAAACGCCGATTTTGGGCGCTATCGGGCACAAACGTGGCCGTGGAGCCAGGTTTCGCCTGTCTGCGGGGTGCTTTCCACGCGCAGAACGCCGCCTGGCTCGTGCAGATCGAGCTCCACGGCACTCCCGCGCCGCGTGGCGAGGCACATCCCCACCGCAGAGCTTCCGCTTGCGCAGGAGTTCTCCCAAAACACGGTATCGCCACCCGGCACATACACCAGAGGCGTCATCGTAAGCTCGGACCGCTCGCCCTCAAGAAACATCAGGCCCAAACCGTCCGCGCCGAGCTCGGCACACCACGCGCGCACTGCCTGCTCGGCAGCCGCGCGATCCTCCAGCAGCGCAAAGAACGGAGACTCAGGCTCAATTACCAGATGCGAGATACCCTCCATGCGAACAAGCGGCAGGTCAGAGGCGGTGTCGCCCCACGCAAGCCTCACGCGCTCAACCGCCAGCGCCCACAGCATGTGCACGGCACCAGCAAACGACCCATCGCCCTCGGCCTGCAGCCGCACCTCAACCGGCTCCGCCGCGCCCGAAACGCGCACCAGCACCGAGCCGCCCTCGACGCCCGCCCACGAAGCATACGCCGCGGCCGCGCTCATCGTCGCATTGCCGCAAAACTCCCCGCCGGCCATGCGAAGCTCCACGCGCACGCCATCAGGCGCCGCGTCAGCAAGAAACCGCACGTAGCCCACCTGTTCCACCTCAGGATGCTCGCACATCACCGAGGCAGCCACAGCGGGCTGGTCCGCAACCGCAACCGCGCTCTCTACCAGCGCCGTTATGTTTCCCGTGGGGTCAAAGATGCCATAGCGCAGCGGCTCCCCGCAGTACCGGACCGGCACGGTCGCCCTCCCCTAGCGCTCAAACACCTGCAGGAACTGCTTGGTGCGCTCCTCCTGGGGATTATCAAACACGTCGTGCGGATCGCCCTGCTCCACCACCACGCCGCCGTCCATGAACAGCACGCGGTTGCTCACGGCCTTGGCAAACGGCATCTCGTGCGTGACCACCACCATCGTGGTCTTCTCCTCCGCCAGCTGGCGAATAACCTTCAGCACCTCGCCCGTCAGCTCGGGGTCAAGCGCGGAGGTGGGCTCGTCAAAGAACAGGATCTCGGGCTTCATGGCCAGGGCGCGCGCAATGGCTACGCGCTGCTGCTGGCCGCCGGAAAGCTGGTACGGATAAGCGGTCGCGCGGTCAGCGATGCCCATCTTGCGCAGCAGGTCCATGGCGGTCTCCTCCGCCTCCTCCTTGCTGCGGTGCTGCACGTGAATGGGCGCGTCCGTCAGGTTCTTCAAGATGTTGTAGTGCGGGAACAGGTTGAACTGCTGAAACACCAGCCCGCAGTACGTGCGAAACTTCCGCAGCTCCTGCGGCGAGACATACACGGCCTCGCCATGCTCGTTGGTGTGCGCGGCGTGCTTGCCCATATACAGGATCTCGCCGCCATCGATGGTCTCAAGGAAGGTGGCGCACCGCAGCAGCGTAGACTTGCCCGAGCCAGACGGCCCGATGATGCTGACCACCTCGCCGCTGTCCACGCCAAAGCTGATGTCCTTCAGCACCTCGTGGTCGCCGAAGTGCTTCTCGATGTTGTTCATCTCAATAATCATGACGTTCCCGCCTCTTCAGAATCAGCCGTCGCCAGCGCACGCCTTACTTGTAGTAGTCCAGGGCCTTCTCGATGCGCATCATCACGAACTCCACCACGTAGTTGGCCACGAAGTAGAACACGCCCGCGATGAAGAACGGCGTGAACGAGGTCTGCGAGGCCGAGATCTGCTTGGCCAGCGAGAAGACCTCCTGGTAAGCCAGCGTGAAGGCCAGCGACGTGTCCTTGACCAGCGTGATGACCTCGTTGGTCACGGACGGCATGATGCGCTTGATGACCTGCGGAAGCACGATGCGCATGAAGGTCTGGGTCTTGGTGTAGCCCAGGACCTCGGCGGCCTCGTACTGGCCCACGGGAATGGACTCGATGCCGCCACGGTAGATCTCGGCAAAGTACGCGGCGTAGTTGAGCACAAAGCCCAGGATTAGTGCAGGGAAGCGCCAGTTTCCGATGGATATGCCAAACAGGTAGAACGGGCCGAAGTACCACACCAGCAGCTGCAGCATCAGCGGTGTGCCGCGGATGACCGAGATGTACACGCGGATGATGCCGCGCACCAGGCCGAAGCGCGACTTGCGCAGCAG
>DJXA01000183.1:5084-6650 GCA_002449555.1 Atopobiaceae bacterium UBA7016
GCCACCACCATGCCCAAGGGAAGCGACCCAATGAGCGTCAGGGAAAAGACGCCAAAGGTGCGCAGCATGCCGATAGCCATGGTGGAGAGCATGGTGGAAAACGTCATCGTGTCCTACCTCACAGTTGTACGGTCATGGACAACGGCCGGCACGCCGGACTTGCACATCCGACGTGCTGGCCGTCAGCTTTTGCGAGGGCCGAAGGGCCGTCTCAGAGCGCGGAGCTACTTGCCGAGCGTGATGTAGTCAGCGATCTCGGGGTAGTTCTCGGCGATGGCGGCAACGGTGCCGTCGGCGGCGAGCGCCTCAAGCGCGGCGTTGATTTGGTCGCAGAGCTCGGTGTCGTCCTTGCGGAAGCCGATGGCGTAGACCTCGCTGCCCAGGACCTCGTCCAAAAAGACGTAGTCGGTCTCGCCGCTCATTAGGTAGTTGCCGCTCGTGACGTCAATGGCGATGGCGTCGATGGCGCCGGCCTTGAGGTCGTTGAACGCGATGGTGTAGGTGTCGTAGACCTCGACGGAGGCGAAGGTGGAGGCAAGCTGGGCCTGGCCCTCCTCGTCCTGCAGCATGTCGTAGGCGGAGGTGGCGGTCTGGACGCCCACCTTCTTGCCGGCAAGGTCGGCCAGCGTGGCGATGCCGGAGTTCTTGTTGACCATGATCATCTGCGTGTTGTCGGAGTAGGGCATGGACCACAGGTAGTCGTCCTCGCGGCCGTTCATCGTGAAGCCAGACCAGATGCAGTCGCAGCTACCGGCGTTGAGCTCGGCGTCCTTGGCATCCCAGTTGAAGGGCACGGCCTCGTACTGCCAGCCGTAGTACTCGCAGACGGCCTGGGCCATCTCGACGTCGAAGCCACCGATCTGGCCGTCGTCGGTGCGATAGGAGTAGGGAGGATAGTCGAGGTCAAAGCCGTGCTTGAAGGTGAAGGTGCCCTCGGCATCGCCGGCGGCGTCAGAGGAGCTGGACGAAGCGCCGCAGCCATACAGGCCAAGCAGCGTGGGCGCCGCGAAGAGCGCGCCGACGGTGAGGAACTGACGACGGTTCATGTTGGACATGGAATCCTCCTTTTGCATGCGGCGCTCTCCCAATGTCGCCGCAAAGTAGCCACTTTAGCGTGCTAGAGTGAAATAATACCGTAGCTGGTAAACCAGTTGGTCTCAGGCGCGTAACGTCTGTGTTACGGCGTCCCCGTGGGAGCCTGTCCCTTTTGGGGAGTCCGCGAACGGTGCAGGTCAGCGGGGCAATGGCTGCTAGAATCTCGCCCCAATGAAAGGAGACCGTTATGAACTTCGTCTTCATATCGCCGCAGTTCCCCGACACGTACTGGCACTTCTGCGCGGCCCTGCGCAACAACGGCGCCAACGTGCTGGGCATTGGCGACACCCCGTATGACTACATCCCGCAAGAGCTGAAGGACGTGCTCACCGAGTACTACTGGACGCCTTCGCTTGAGGACTACGACCAGGTGTTTCGTGCCGTGGCCTACTTCTCGTGGAAGTACGGCAAAATCGACTGGCTGGAGTCCAACAACGAGTACTGGTTGAGCCAGGACGCGCGCCTGCGCGA
>DJXA01000183.1:6756-6953 GCA_002449555.1 Atopobiaceae bacterium UBA7016
GCGCCGAGCAGATGGCCCGCTGGCAGTCGAAGGCTGAGATGAAGCCGCTCTACGCCGCGGGCAACGTACCCACGGCGCGCCAGGTGCGCGTGAGCAGCCTTGACGCGGCGCAGGCCTTCGCGGCCGAGGTGGGATATCCCCTCTTCGTCAAGCCCGAGAAGGGCGTGGGCTCGGGCGGCGCGGCCAAGATCAGCAAC
>DJXA01000253.1 GCA_002449555.1 Atopobiaceae bacterium UBA7016
ACCACGCGGATGAGCTGCTCGCCGTCAAGCTCGGTAAGGCCGACGCTCACGCCGACGGGTACGAAGGTCTGGTCCTGAAAGATCACGCTGTTCATATCGATACGCCCCCTCTGACAACACATGCGATGTAGCTGGTAATGATTGCGATTGTACGGCACCTTTGTTTGGCCGGGTCATATAGCTTGGCGTTATGCAACTTTTGCTAGGGCAGACGTTGTGCCGAGCGCCTGAGGCGCTGGGGCTACCCCCAGCGTCTCAGGCTGCGCTATTGGAATGGCCCATTAGGCAACGACGTAGGTAAAGGGATCACCGGCGGCAACGTAGCTCGCCTTGGGCGCGTCCTCGCCCAGCGCGGCAGGTAGCCATGTGGGCATGTACTCCATGCCTGGATCCTCGATGTTGAAGTGCCCACAGCTCAACACGCACTTGGGCATGCCCTCCTGGCTGGAGTCGCGCACGTACTGCAGCAGCGTGTAGTCGTTGGTCTCCATGGCAAGCAGGCAGTCGATGTCCTCGCTGTCCATGGTGCTGATGGCGACGTTGTCCATGAAGCCGTAGAGGTGCATGGCAAGGCCAACCTTGCGCACAGGCGTCTCGGGGTCGCCAATGATGCGCAGACCATGGCTGCCGAGGGCTGCCACCACCTCGTGCGCAAGCTGCTTGGCCGGGCGCTCGTCGACCTCGGCACGTAGGAAGATGGCCTGGTTGGCCAAGGGCTCCGCAGGGCCAGCGAGCTTCCAGCCCAGGCGCTGTGCGAGCGGCCAGAAGATGCCGTCCACCCACTCGGCCGAGCCGTCCGGCGCGGGGATACCGGAGTGGATGTAGTCATGGCAGCGCCACACGGTGATGCCCGTCTCCTCGAGGAGCGCGCGTTTGGCGAGAAACGCCTTGTTCTGTTGTGCGATGAGCCAGTCCGTATGGTCGCCGTGATTCCAGAAGAGCGCCTCATGGCTGATGATTAGGTTCGCGCCGCGCGTCGTCGCCTCGCGGATGACGTCGGCTGTGGCCCAGATGCAACACACGATGCCCGTGCACGCGCGATCCGTGGTGCCCCACAACACCTGATCGCGGGTCTTGACGGGATCGATGGGCGTGCCGTCAGGCCCGGTTCCGTTGCAGTAGCCTTTGACCTTGTCGATGACCTCTGAGATGAGCATGGTGAAGTCCTTTCATAGAAAAGAGGTGCCGGGAGCATCATAGCCCCCGGCACTAGGAAGGGAAGGCGGCTTACTTGGCCGTACCCTCGATTTCCTCTTTGGTGAAGCCGAAGAGGTAGGTGAGCACGAGGCCGACCACAAAGCCGGCAGCGGCGGCGATGCAGGCCTTCACGAGGTTACTGGGCTCGGGCCCGATGAAGGCGAGCAAGTTGAGCACGCTTGAGGCGGCCATGTTGTACACCTTGACGCCCAGTGCGGAGGCGATCACGCCACTGGTGAAGGCACCCGCCGCGCAGGTGAGCCACAGGCGGCTGTGACGGAAGAGCAGACCGTAGATGAAGGGCTCGCCCACGCCGCCGATGGTGTTGGAGATGAAGTAGCCGAGGGCCGCGGACTTCTCATTGGGCTCCTTGAGGCGCAGGAAGGAGGCGAGCTCGGCGCCATAGCCTGACCACAGCGAGATGGTGGTCATAACCAGCACGAACGCATCCATGCCCGTTGCCATGAAGTTGCCGATGGCCAGCATGATGACGGTGACGTGCATGCCCGTGGCTACCAGCGGAAGCCAAAGCGCGGCCAGGATGCCAGCGCCGATGATGGAGAAGACGCCGCCAGCGGTGCCGAGGGCGTAGAGGGCGTTGCCGATGCCGATGCCCAGGAAGTTGCCGAGCGGGGCGAGCGCGCAGAGGGCAATGGGCGTCATGATGAGCATGGTGAGGAACGGGGTGAAGATGGTAGTGAGCGCGTCGGGCAGATTCTTCTTGAAGAACTTCTCGATATAGCTCATGACCCAGACGGAGAGCAGGATGGGCACAGCGGTGGAGCCGTATACGGCGGGCGTGCAGGGGATACCGAAGACGCTGAAAGGCGCGCCTGCGTTGGCCAGCTCGACGAAGGCCGGGGCGACTAGGATGCCGCCCATGTAGGCGCCTAGCATCGGGGTGACGCCAATCTTGGTGGCGGCGTTGTAGCCAAGGTAGATGGGCAGGAAGTAGAAGCCTGCGTCGTAGAGGAAGTTGAGCAGTGTGATTACGTTGCTGTCATCAGCTACGAGGCCCAGCATGCTGGAGCCGATGATTGCCGCGATGACCTTGAACATACCGGCAGCCATCATGACGGGGATCATGGGCACCATCGAGCCGGAGAGGTAGCCCAGGATGGCGTTGCCCACGTTCTTGGGCGTCCACTCAAACTTCTGTGGCGCGCCGTCAAGGTTCTCGTCCACGCTGCCACCGGAGGCGACTCCCGCAGCCACGACGGCCGCGTGCACCTTGGGTACGTTCTGGCCAATGACTACCTGCAGCTGTCCGCCCTGCTCAACTACGCCGAGCACGCCAGGGATGTTCTTGATGGCCTCGACGTCGGCCAGGCCGTCGTCCTTCAGGACGAGGCGCAGGCGCGTCATGCAGTGCAGCGCCGTGGAGATGTTCTCCGCGCCTCCCACGTTGGCGAGCACTTGCTCGGCGATCTGTACGTTCTTGTCTGCCATGGTGTTGTCCTTCCTTTGCTTGTGCGATGGCCGCAGCACAGCGAGGTGGGAAGGACCGAAAGACGACAAAACCGCGAGCGCCGTCACAGCGGAAAGGGCCTACGCCCACATCGCTGCATTGCGACACCTCGCGGTTTCCCTTGAGTAACGTCCAACACAAGACGGAGGATAGCAGCCTCTCGTGTTGGCTGTCAACAACTTTTTTCGGAGTTCCCCATTGGGGCCTGTCACTTCGGAGATTGTGCAGAGCGTCGCTTTTGTGGCAGCGGGGTCACAAAAGCGACGGTTGTCGCCTTGCGGGTGTCGGTTTTGTGGCAAGGGTGTCACGTTTCCGACGTTTTTGGTCTCTCAGATGTCGGCTTTGTGGAAGGGGTGCCGCAGAAGCGACGATTATCGCTGCGATAGCGTCGGCTTTGTGACATGGTGGCCGCAAAGTCGACATCCCGTACGTGCCTACTTTCCGGTGGCGCGCTCGGCGAGGCGGTTGATGTGGAGCATCAGGTAGAGGCGCTCCTCGGTGGTGACCTCGCCCTCGCCAGGACGCGCGATGCCCGCAGCTACCTTGTCCGCACAGGCGGCGATTTCCGGATACTGGGCCGCTACCTCGTCATAAATGGCGCCGTTGGGCGTGGCGATGGGCTCTCCGGCAGAGAGCCGGTCGATGAGGTACTTCACGTGCGTGGCGAAGCGCGCGAAGTCAAACGAGTCACGGTCAACGGAGATGCCCAGCTCGCGCTCGACGATCTTCGCCGCTCGCTCTACGGCACGCTCGTCGCGCTCGGCGGCATGCGTTGCCGATGCGCTGGAGACCACGGCGCTGTTCACGATGGAGAGCGCCACGCCCACTGCCTCGCTCTTGGGGAGCTTCACGTGGAAGGTCTTCTCAACGCCGCGCACGCACATCTGGCCCAGCTGGTACTCGATGGGGTAGTCCTGCTGCACGTCGTAGGCCAAGGGCATCG
>DJXA01000100.1 GCA_002449555.1 Atopobiaceae bacterium UBA7016
GCAACGGGGGTTCCGAACCCTTGTTGCACGTCCCGTCGCCGCCCCGTTGACTCATCTTTAGGAGCAGGCGAGGCCGCTAACGTCTCATCCAATTCCAGACGGCACTTCTTGCAACTCATCCCTAGGAGCAGGGGGCCATTTCGGTCAACATCAGCGATGGGCCATCTGTCAGACACCCGCGACGTCGTCGGTGGTCATTCCTTCGGCGGCAAGCTCCTGGTAGTCGCGCGGCGAGGCAGCGTTGGTGGCCGCGCCCAGCTTTTCGTCGGAGGCCTGAGGCTCGGGCGCCGCGGCCGCCGTATCGGCAGGGTCCAGCCCCGCGTCCATCCGCCGCATCATCGCCTGCCACTCCTCGTACATGGTGCCCACGTAGCTCACGTCGTCCTGCCAGAACGTGTAGCTCGGCACCGCCGCGGAGTACACGGTCAGCTCCCCTCCCTGCATCTTCAGGCCAAGCCCGACGAGGTCGGGCACGGAGTAGTCGGTCGAGACGCAGGAGGCTAGGTCGGACACCACCGCGGGCAGCTCCTGGGGAGGCGTGGCGAGCACTTTCTCCGCCAGCGCCGCGACGATGAGCCTCTGCGCCTGCGAGCGGCCGAAGTCGCCGCCCGACGCCGTGTAGCGCTCCCTCGCGTAGGCGAGGGCCTCGCTCCCGCTCAGCGTCTGCGGGCCCTCGTAGATGGTGAACTCCCCCGCCGTCACGGTCTCGGGCACGTCCACCTCCACCCCGCCGAGCCGGTCCACGAGCTCGACCAGCCCCGTGAAATTGACGCGCACGAAGTGGCTGATGGGAACGCCGGCGAACTCCGAGACGCACTCCACGATGCCGCGCGCGCCCTGGTACGCGTAGATGGCGTTGATCTTCTGCACGCCGCTGCTGTAGTTCACCATGGTGTCCCTCGGGATGGACACCAGGCTCACGGTGCACGAGTCGGCGTCGATGCGCGCGAGGATCAGCACGTCGCTCCTGCCGCCGAAGTCGTCGTCGCGCGAGTCGGTGCCCACGATGAGCGCGTAGGTGGCGGCGTTCTTCTTGTCTTCCTTGGGCCGCTCGAGCACCTCGACCGCGGACCGGTCGTCCTCCTCGAGCGAGATCGAGCTGTTCAGGGAGTGCGCGAACAGCGCGACGGCCCCGAGGAGCAGCGCCAGGGCGACGGCCATCACGGACAGGGCGATGCGCGGCCCGCTCCAGCGCCTGTCCGCACGCTCCACGTCCTGGGACGGCGCGGCGTACGACAGGGGCTTGCTCGACTGGGCCATGTGGGCTGGGCGGGTCTTGTTCTCTGGTGTGGTCATGATGTCTGTACGCTCCTCGCTTCTCGCCGCTTGTCACCACAATCTTAGCTCAAACCAACCGCGGCCGCCGAAGAAGCCCCCTCCTGCTGATGTTGACACTACGGCGGCCGTTTTGGTCAACATTCGCAATGGCTTGGCCACAAACCGCGTTGGTGTGAACATAACGGCCCCGGAATGTAAACATTGGCGAGCTTACCTACAGCCCGGCCTCTCGCCTACGTGCACCTCTTACACCCACGCGATTTGCCGCTCTCAGCAACGGTACCGCTGTAGATGGTTTTCGACCTGCTCAGAGACGGGCAACTAGGCGTGCTGTGCCAAACCTCCCCATTGGGGGTCCAGTACACCGTGGCTCCGTAGCTCTCCGTGGTCGTGCTTGGCGCACGCCAGTTCTTAATCCATGCGCCGTCAGAACCAACGTGGTATCCGTCGGGGGTCGTGGTGTCAGTCAGCATCACGCCGTCAGAGCCCAGGTAGTAGTTGCCTTCCCAACCGCCGTGCGCCATCGCGCCACTGGACTTGAAGTAGTACCAGTTCCCGTCAATCTCCTGCCACCCGGTGAGCATTGCTCCGTCCGAACCCATGTAGTACCACGTGCCATCGACGGAACACCAGCCCTTGACCATGTAGCCATCTGCGTTGAAGTAGTACCATTTGTCGTTGATGTGCTCGAACGTAGACGTCAGATAGCTTCCATCGCCGTACTCGTACCACCAGTTTCCTTTGTACGATTTCCACTTCCCCACCTTGGGGCCGACCTTGAAAGACGCCTCCTTCGTGCCGGTGTAGTTGCCCTTGCCCTTGATAGTGACGGTTGCCGTAGAGCCGGGCTCCACGTTGTTCTCGTACGCAAGGGTATAGTCAGTGTCCTTCTTCAGCGTCTTGCCATCGAGCGTGACCTTGGGATTCGGTTTGCGCGCCTTACCGTTCCATGCTTGCTCCGATATTTTCGCCACGGTCGCCTTGCTGACGCTCGCCTTACTGATCTTGAAGGTCACCGACGTCGAACCCTTGTAGTTCCCCTTGCCCTTAATGGTGACTGTCGCCGTGCCCGCATTCGTGTTGTCCTTGTAGGAGAGCGTATAGTCAGTGCCCTCCGCAAGCGTGTGGCCCGAAATGCTGACCGTAGGCGTTGGCTTGATCGCCTTGCCGGTATAGGTCGCGTCCTTAATCTTGGTGAATGAGGCGTTATCGACGGGGCACGCCTCTATCTCAAACGCTGCGGTGATCACACCTGTGTACGAGCCCGCGCCCGTGATGACGACCGTTGCAGTCCCAACCTTGGTGTTGTTCTTGTAGGCGCAGGTGAAGTCTTTGTCCGCTTTCAGTTCTGACTTGTTGAAGGTTGCCTTTGGGACCGGCTCAAGCTTTGATCCGGTGTAGATCTGTGAGTCGACCTTAACTGTGGCGGATTTGATATCGATGGTACCAGTGAATTGGGACGATATCGTCTCGCTCGACGTGGGCTCAGTCGGCTTTGGCACGGCAACCGCCGGCGAGCCCCCAAACATGAGCGCAAACGCAAGTGCGAATCCAAATACGCCCCTGTTCAACCGTGCCACAAGCGCCTCGTTCCCCCGCATCTGCCTCAACCCGATTGTATTACGCACGAGCAAGGGTGGCGGCTGGTAGCGACACTCGGCAGTACCCGAACCTTATTCGGTCAGCGTAGCTTGAACTGCCTTGCAAGCAAAAGGGAAGCGGCTTCCTGCAGGAGACCGGCACGCCATCAGTCAGTGGTATACTCTTCACCACGCAAAACGGGTAACCGTTTAGAAGGAGGTTTCCAGCAATGGGGATCTCCCGGTTTTTGACGAGGGAGTTTCGCACGGTGCGTTCCCAAGCGCCGGCAACGCCCTCCCCTGCTGATGTTGACGTCTCAGCCGCCGTTTTGGTCAGCATTCGCTATGGGCAGCCCGCTCATTCGGACCAAAAGGTGCCCTTACCTGCCCCTGTCTCACTTGCCGTCGGCTTCGACGTGGTGGATGCCAACCCGCTTGCCGTTGCCGTGCCCGTCGCGCGGCATGGGCTCGGCCATAAAACGCATTGGCGTGAACAGAACGGGCCCAAAACGCCTCTTCCAGCCAAGAAACGCGTTGATGTGAACG
>DJXA01000237.1 GCA_002449555.1 Atopobiaceae bacterium UBA7016
GCTTGTAGGCGTCGTCGGTGACGTCGGTGAAGCCGGTGGCCATGTTGCCCGACGGGCGGAAGTAGAAGTGCTCGCCGTCGATCTCGGCCCAGCCGGTGGCCATCGATCCGCTCGGGCGGAAGTAATAGTGGTTCGTGGCGCCGTTGTCGTTCACTATGTCCTGCCAGCCGGTCACCATCTGGCCGGACTCGTCGAACCAGTACTTCTTGCCGTCGATGTCGGCCCAGCCGGTGGCCATGTTGCCGGAGGCGCGGAACCAGTACTTCCTGCCGTCGATGTCCGCCCAGGCGCCCCTGGCCAGGTTGCCGGACGGGCGGAAGTAGTAGTGCATGGCCTTGCCGCCCACGACGAGGTCGGTCCAGCCGGTGGCCATCTTGCAGGTGTCCTCATCGAACCAGTACTTGCCGCCGTCCAGGTCCATCCAGCCCTTCACGAGCTTGCCATCCTTGGCATAGCCCTTGGCGCCGTCAGCGAAGTCGTACCAGCCGTCGGGCCCATCGACACGCTCCTCCTTGAAGTAGGCGTCCGCAACGCCTGCGCGCGCCTCGGCAATCTCGCTTGCCTTGTACCACGCGAGGTCGGCCGCAGACCACCAGTCCTCATGGCCATTCACCTCGTAGGACGGCAGCTCGGCAAGAACAGCCGACGTAACCGCCTCACCCACACGCACCTCGGCAAGTGAAGTGCAGCCATAGAGCATCTCAGGGGCCTTCGTCACTGACGACGTATCCCAACGAGAAAGGTCAAGCGCAGTCAGAGACTGGCAGTCAAAGAACAGCCGCTCCATGTTGCTCACGGAGGACACGTCCCAACCGGACACGTCAATGGTCTCAAGTTGCCAGCAATCCTGGAACGCATACGGCATCTTTTCTACGGCCGACGTGTCCCACCCAGAGACGTCGAGAACGGCCAGCTTTGTGCATCCGTCGAAGATTGCTTCAAGGTCCCTAACGTGCGAGACATCCCACCCAGAAACGTCAAGGGATGTCACATCGGTCTCGCGGAACGTAGCGCTTAAGTTCGTCACCGACGAGGTGTCCCAGCCGGAGACGTCGAGCCCATCGAGCGCATGGCAGCAATCGAACATACGGCTCATATCGGTCACGGATGAGACGTTCCACCCAGAGACATCGAGAGTGGTGAGCGACTCGCACTGCATGAACATGTCGGCCATCTTCGTCACGGACCCCGTGTCCCATCCCGAGACATCAAGTGCGTTGAGCGTCCGGCAGTAGAAGAACATGTTTCCCATGTTGACAACCGACGAGACGTCCCACTTGGACACATCGAGCTCCGCAAGCTTGCCGCACTGATAGAACATGCCCTCCATGTCGGTTACCGACGAGACGTCCCACCCAGACACGTCAAGAGATGCAAGGGCACGGCAGCCTTGGAACATGTCATGCATATTCTTCACGCTTGAGGTGTCCCATCGCGACACGTCAACCGTTGGCAGCATCTCGCAACACCAGAAGGCATAGCTCATATCCTCGACTTTGGATGCATCCCAAGTAGAAATGTCAAGCGAGGTCAACGACGAGCATACTGCGAAGGCATAGCTCATATCCGTCAGGTTAGCGGTCGACCAATTCGATAGGTCGAGCGAGGTCAAGGACGCGCAGTCGCGGAACAGGCCACTCGCCGTCTTGAGGGATGCAGGGTTCCACGTAGAAAGATCGAGTTTAGAGAGCGAAGAGCAGCCCGAGAACAGCTCGGACATGTCCGCTACTCTCGATACATCCCAGCCGGAGAGATCGAGCGACGTGAGGGACGAACACCCTGTGAACATGCCTCTCGTACGCAACCTGTCGGGGTAATCATCGAAGTACGGCAGAGCGAGGTACGGTCCGTAGATGTCATTAGTGAACTTGACGCAGAGATCATCTCCGCAGACCTTTGTTAGGCTGGATGTATCCCACCTAGAGACGCCGGGCTCCACAAGAGAAGAGCAACCGTCAAAGAGCGCACTCATGTCGTAGACACCAGAAACGTCCCAATTTGACAGGTCAAGCGATTTCAGCGACGAGCATCCAAAGAAGAGGTACGCGAGGCTCTTAACGCCCGAAGTGTCCACCTCCGGCGCCTCAAAGGTCTCGAGCTCGGAGCATTCGAAGAACATGCCCGAGCAGTCAGCGGGAAGCGTCACGCCGTCGGCAATGCGCGCCGCCCGGATGCTGTCCTTATGCCTGAGCCAAGGGAAAGCCTCATACCTGATGCCCGTTGAATCCCCGAGCACGCCTTCGGTTCCGTCCACGGGGGCGATCTGCAACAGACCGTCTGCATCGAGTTCCCACGTGCAGTCTCCCCACCTTCCCGAAGGCATGTCGAGGGCCACCTTCACGAAGCAGTCGAAGGCCCCGGGCACCATGAAGTAGACTGTCTGTCCCTCGGTCAGCGTAAAGGAATCCGCGGTGCCCGCAACCTCGTTGATCAGGCGTTTGTCCGCGTAGAGGCGCGTGTCCGCATCGGAGTGGCCGTAAAACCCATCGCCTGGCACGCTATAGAAGACATACGCGCCATCCTCAGGAGCGGTGAACTCACCAACCCAGCAGTCCTTCTCCACGGCAGAAGCCCAGAGAGGCTCATTGAGGGTGAGGGCTATCGTGCGGTCGTATGTATCCGCCACATTGCTCGGCACAAGAGGCGCCGGGAAGGTCTCGCCCGTCTGGGCTGACACCCATTCCCCGTTCGTAAGCGAACAGAGCCCCCAGCCCTTGTTTCCCTCAAACGAAAACGCGGCACCAAGAGAGATATGAGAGAGGAAGGGGCAGCCGAGGAACATGGAGTCCATGGCCTCCACATGCGAAGTATCCCACTTCGACAGATCGAGGGATTCAATCAGGCGGCAGTCCGTGAAGAGGTGGTCCATGTTGGTAACTGCTGACGTGTCCCACCCAGACACATCAAGCGCCGCAAGGGACGGGCAGGTGCAGAACATGTTAGACATGTCTTTCACAGACGACGTATCCCACCCCGAGACGTCGAGGGCTTCGAGAGCATAGCAGTTAGAGAACATCCTGGACATGTCGGCAACTGAGGCGGTGTCCCAAGTTGAGACGTCTACCGATACGAGCCGCGAGCTGCCCCAGAACATATCGCTCATATCGGTCACGGCTGAGGTGTTCCATCGTGAAAGGTCGAGTGCGGTGAGCGCACTTGTCTCACGGAAGAGACTGCTCATGTCTGTAACGGACGACGTATCCCAACTGGAGACGTCCAGCGAACTAAGCGACGAGCATCGGGAAAAGAGGCTTTGCATGGTAGTGACGGCAGAGGTGTCCCACGCAGCAACATCAAGACTCTTCAGGGATGTACAACCTGCGAAGACGTAACTCATGTCGGTTACCTTAGAGGTGTCCCAGCCAGAAACGTCAATATCCGTAAGGGCAGAGCACTCATAGAACATGCCGCACATGTTCCTCACGTAGGACAGATTCCAGCTGGCCGCCTCGACAGAGGTAAGGTATGCGCAGTTGCAGAACAGGTAGGAAGCGTTAGGCGGAAGCATGACGCCTTCACCGATATAGACGTGAGTAATCTCATGGTTGTATTCGTACCATGGGAAGTTATAGAGCCTCTTACCATATGAATCGTCAAGCTCGCCTACCGTGTAGCCCTCCCAGGGGATAATCTCAAGCAGGCCATCTTCATGCACACGCCACGTGCAGGTACCACAACTCCCCGAGTGGAGCACGTCGTCGTGTGGGGGCTCATACCCATCATTGCCGCCCTCGGAAGCGGTAAGCGAGACTTCTGATGTCTCGGAGGTCGAGCTTTCTGCGACCTCGATGGCCTCCGCCTCAGCTGGCGCGCTGGCGTCTTCGGATTCTTCCTCCGCCAGCGAAGCTGGGGCGGCTGACTCCTCATCGTTGGTACCCGGCGCATCCGTCGCCACCACGTCTTCGCCCTGGTCTTCCGGGGTCACCTCTGCCTCTAGAGCCAAGTCCACCGACACGGCTCCTTCGGAGACTTGCGGTGCCTCTGCCAATGCAGAGGTGGCCACGCACGACCACGCGACCGCCCAGGAAACAACGATAGCCAACGCCCTTCTGAGCCACCCCATATGGTCCATGCTCAGGCCCCCTTCATGTGATTGAACCCATCATCTCGACGCGCGGGCTGCCCACCCGCGGTCCAGCCGTTTTGTTGCATTCTATCGCGAGAGGTATACAAACGGTGTAAACAGTGAGGCAAAACGCAGGTAAAGGAGCGGCCTCCCCCCCGCTCTGCGCAACGACATCGCGGCAGATGCAGAAGGAGGCCGTCTCTAAGTTTTGTGGCGAGGCTACGCTTCGAGCGTGAGAATGACCTCACTGAGCTTCTCGCAGCCGTCAAAGAGCAGCACGAGGATGTCAGTACCCTCAAGGTCCTTGAGGCCAGTGTACTCACCAAGCGCTTCGAGGCCCTCCGCGTCGGTAGCGTCGAGGCCGGAAAGGTCGGCAAACTCAAGGTTCTCAAGCCCCGCAAAGGCACCAGAGAGCGACTTGCCCGCCTTGGTGCCCTCAAGCACCACGACCCTCTTTACCTGTGGCGCAATCTCCGGATCAAGCCAGCCGAAGACTCCCGCGGCCTCAACTTCGCCGTCCGTGGCGGGAGCATCGGCAAGCGTACCTTCATCTTGCCCCTCTGCGGGACCGATGGTAAGAACGCCCTTGGAGTCGACCGTCCATACGCAGTCGCCGCACGTTCCTTCGAAGAGCACATCCAGCCCATCAGTCTCGGCTTCCGCTTCATTTGGCATGGACCCGTCGGGCATGTCCACTTCGGCTTCCGCTGCCTCGGCGGCAACATCGCCCTCAGGAGCAACGTCTGGCGCGGCGGCGGCAAGCGTTACCTGCTCCTCAATGAGCACGCCCTTGTCGCTGAAGACGTACTCGGTACCGTCAATGGTAGCCGTACCAGTCTGCATGGCGCCGGAGGCGCGGAAGTAGTACGTCTGGCCGTTGATGGTCTGCCAGCCGGTGAGCATGCGGCCGCCCTCGTCGAAGTAGCGCTTGTAGGCGTCGCTCACAACGTCGCAGAAGCCAGTAGCCATGTTGCCGGACGGACGGAAGTAGTAGCTCGCGCCGTCGATGGTGGCCCACTCGGTGGCCATCGCTCCGCTCGGGCGGAAGTAGTAGTGGTTGGTCACGCCGTTGTCGTTCACGATGTCCCGCCAGCCGGTCACCATCTGGCCGCCCTCGTCGAAGTAGTACTTCTTGCCGTCGATGGTCGCCCAGCCCGTGGCCATGTTGCCGCTCGCGCGGAACCAGTACTTCCTCCCGTCGATGTCGGCCCAGGCGCCGCGCGCGAGGTTGCCGCTCGGGCGGAAGTAGTAGTGCATGGTCTTGCCGTCCACGACGAGGTCGGTCCAGCCGGTGGCCATCTTGCCGGTCTGCTCGTCGAACCAGTACTTGCCGCCGTCCAGGTCGAGCCAGCCCTTCACAAGCGCGCCGTTCTTCACGTAGCCCTTGGCGCCGTCGCCGAAGTCGTACCAGCCCTCGGGCAGGACTTCCTTCTCGATGGTCACGATCTCAACGGTGCCGCCAGCCGTCACCTTGGTCATACGATAGGCGTTGTCCACCCCCGCATCCACAGAGATGTCCTTGAGGTTCTTGTAGGTGCCAGCCGTGGGCGTCACGCTCGCAAGCTCATAGCCGTCCGCCAGAACAATGGCAAAGTTGACCTGGCCGCTGCCGTCAACGACAGGACAGCCCGTATCGCCATCACGCGCTACAGCGGTGGTAGCACCTTTTTCGCTTGCCGTCGCATAATCCTGCGAATAGTAGACGTTGACGGCCTTAACCCCTTCATCGCCGGCAAAGGTCACCACAAAAGGCGCCGCAGTCCTGCTATCTGTGAAGGTGGTCTCCCCCACCAACGCAGAGGTCGTAAAGGTGATGGTGTCGCTATCGGTAAGCTCGCTCGTGAGGTCGGCAGCCATTTGGATGTGCGACCCGCAGTCAGGGCAGGTATAGCTCAGCGTGACTGCTGAGAGGTCGTCTGCCCACGTCCACGTAAGGTCGGCTGCCGTCACGCTTTGGTGTGCGCACGTAGTGGTCGGCACCGTAATGGTGAGCCCACTTTCCACCTTGGTCACACGCCAGGCGTGCGCGATGCCCGTTTCGGCCGAGATGTCCTTGAGGGCCTTATACGTGCCTTCAACCGTGGGGTCACCAGCAAGTGCATAGCCATCCTCAAGCACGATGGCAAAGTTGACCTGTCCGCCTCCGCTGCTGTCAGGCATGCCCGTGTCGCTGCTCCTCGACACTCCACTCGTGACACCAGACTCACTTGGCGCGGCATAGTCCTGCGTGTAGTACACGTCGATGGAGGCGCCCTCGCCCACCACGAAGCTTACCTCGTAGCCCTTGTCGGGCTCGACGGCACCTGCATCGTGTTCGCATGCGGGAACGCTCGCAAGAGCGGGAATGCTTTGCGTCTCCACCTTGCCGCAGCTCGTGCAGGTATAGGTGATGACCCCCTTGGTATCGGACGTGGCGGGCGCCGTCACTACGCCGTCATTCCAGCTGTGTGCCCAGTCATCACTCGCACAAGCGCTCACCGAAGAAGCGGTTGCCACGCTGCAGTTGGTGCTCGTCATGCTGGGGTCGGAATAGATGAGGTAGCTGATGGCGCGCGGCACCTTAGTGCTGTAGACCTTGCTCCCACCATAGCTCACGTCAAGAACGGTTCCCGCCGTGCGCTGCGTGGTCTGCGTAAAGTAGCGCTGACTTGAGCCGCCCGGACGCTCGTTCATCTGGTTGGCGCCAGCACCAAAGACCGTGGCGCCGCTGATGAGCCACGTGCCGTCGCAGTCATAGGGCGAGTTGTCACCGCCACGTCCTTGGGAGAAGACGTTGAGGTTGCCCCCATAGAGGTTGAGGTCACCATTGGAGTCAATGCCGTCACCGGTGCAGTTCACGAACACGTCGCCGCCGTAGATGTCAATCTTGCAGTTGCTGCTGCCGCCTTGACCGCCACCGCCAGGACCGCCGCCCCAAGGATCCCAAGGGTTGTGACCAGGATCGGTACCACTAGAGCTGCCACCCGCGGCGTTGATGCCGTCGTCGGAGGCAACCACGTAGTAACGGCCCGAGTAGATGGTCACGGTCTCACCTTCGAGGCCCTCATAGCTGCTGTAAACGTACACATCGGGATCGCGCGCAACGCTACTGCCCTCCACACCAAGCGTAAGCGACGTGTCGGCATGCATACCGTCGTCACCCGTCTTGATGTCAAAGGTGCCGCCCGTCACCATGATGCTGCCATCGGAGTGCACCGCATCGTCACCGCAGTCCAGCGTGAAGTCGCCGCCGGTAATGGCAAGCGCGCTTTCAACGCCCTCGCGGTCGCCAGAGGCCTTGATACCCTTGCAGCTCAGTGACTCAGACAGCGAGTCATTCCACACGCTGTGACCCTGATAGGTGTAGATGTCGAAGGACCCGCCATTGATGGTGAGGTCGGCCTCTGCCGAGATGCCATCGCCCTGCACGTCGAGGTCGAAGGTACCGCCGTTGATGGTAAGCGACCCAACGGACTCGAGGTCATCGACGTCAGGCACGGACTTGATGCCGTCATTGCCTGCGTCAATGTCGTAGACGCCAGCATTGATCACGAGGCTGCCATCGGAGGCAATGCCGTTGTTGGCGGCGCTCACGGTGTAGGTGCCGCCATTGAAGGTGAGCGCCGCAGTGGCGCCGCCCTTGATGCCGTTCTTGCATGCACTGCCATCGCAGGTAAGCGTGCCATCACCACAGAAGACGATTGACGAGCCCGACTTGGCCTTGATGCAGGCTCCCTCGAAGGCCTCCGCAATGGTGATGTCGCTGCTTGTCTCGTTGGCAGGATCCTCAAGATTGGTGAGGTGATTGTCTCCATCCAAGTGTATGGTCGCCGACGCAGTCTTCTTCACCACGATGGGGGCCGTGCTCGACGAGGTGAGCGTAAGGTCGTTCAGAATGAGCGTGACGCCAGACACCCCCTTAGCAACCTCGATGTTTCCCTCTGAACAGCTTCCCTGCACCGTATACACGCCAGCCACATTGATGCTGAGCGTGGTGCCGGTAATGGTGTAGCCACTTCCCGGCTGTGTCTCGGTGATGCCATCATCCGAGAATGTCAGCACCGCGGTGGATGCTGCCCACGCCGTCTGGGCATAGCCCATGGTGAGCGTGAGCGCCAGGAGCAGCACCATCAATCTCTTAAACGCCTTCACAAAGACCCCCTTCCGTTAGAAACCTCAAGTAAGAAGCCGAGAGTGCGATGGAGCACTTGGCCCCTGTGTTACCGATGCTAAGTGTGCGTCAATATGCGTCTAGGCATGCAATTGAGTACAAAGAAGGCATATTACTTAAGACGTTATACTCTCAGGGCTCAAGGCGACGGTAAGCGCAACAACCTGCGTTGACGGAAGGCTTCCCGGTAAAAGAGAGGGACGCCACCTCTCCACGCATTGTGGTGGAGGAAACGTCCCTTCCAATCCCAATCCTAGAAAACCTACCTTACCAGCACGCCCTTATCGGTGAACGTGTACGCCTTGCCATCGATGGTGGCGGTCCCGGTCTGCATCGCTCCGGAGGCGCGGAAGTAGTAGGTGTTGCCGCCGATCTGCTGCCAGCCGGTGAGCATCCTGCCCTGCTCGTCGAAGTAGCGCTTGTAGGCGTCGTCGGTCACGTCGGTGAAGCCCGTCGCCATGTTGCCGGAGGGGCGGAAGTAGTAGCTCGCGCCGTCGATCTGCGCCCAGCCGGTCGCCATGGAGCCGCTCGGGCGGAAGTAGTAGTGGTTCGTCACGCCGGCGTCGTTCGCTATGTCGCGCCAGCCGGTGACCATCTGGCCACTTTCGTCGAAGAAGTACTTCTTGTCGACGCCGCCGTCGCTGATCGTGGCCCAGCCGGTGGCCATGTTGCCGGAGGGCCTGAAGTAGTAGTTGGCGCCGTCGATGGTCGCCCAGGTCGAGCGCGCGAGGTTGCCGCTCGGGTGGAAGTAGTAGTGCATCTCCTTGCCGTCCACCACGAGGTCGGTCCAGCCCACGGCCATCTTGCCGGTGGACTGGTCGAACCAGTACTTGGCGCCGCCCAGGTCGAACCAGCCCCTGGCCAGGGCGCCGTTCTTGACATAGCCCTTGGAGCCATCGGGGAAGGTATACCAGCCCTCGGGCAGGGGCTCGCGCTCCGCCTTGAGGTAGGCGTCGGCGACGCCGGCGCGCGAGGCCGCGATCTCTCCGGCCGCGTACCACGCCCGGTCGGCCTCGGACCACCAGTCGGCGTGGCCGTTCACCTCGTACGCAGGGAGCTCGGCGAGGACCGGGGCGGTGACTCCCTCCCCCACGCGCAGCTCGGCGAGGGAGGTGCAGCCGTAGAACATGCCATTCATGCCCGTCACCGACGAGGTGTCCCAGCCGGAGAGGTCCAGGGAGGCGAGGGAGGAGCAGCCAGCGAACATCGATCCCATGACCGATACCGACGAGGTGTCCCAGCCGGAG
>DJXA01000151.1 GCA_002449555.1 Atopobiaceae bacterium UBA7016
GCAACGGGGGTTCCGAACCCTTGTTGCACGTCATCCTTGACTGATCTTTAGGAGCAGGCCTCCGTCCCCAATGTCCGGCGCGGGGCTACCCCCAACGTACACCCAGGTGGATTCCTAGCGCTTTGGGAGTGTCACCTCGAGCGGCTTTACGCTCTCGCGCTCGATCACCTTGGGCAGCACGGAGATGCGTACCGCCTCGCCGAGCGTCTCACCCTGGATGCGGCTGACCAGGCGCTTGACGGCAAGCGCACCCATGGCCGCCTTGGGAACGCTCATGGTGGTGAGCGGCGGATTGACCAGCTCGGTCATGGGCGCGTCATCAAAGCCCACCATCGACACGTCCTCTGGGATGCGGATGCCGCGCTCCTGCATCGCGCGAATGCAGCCCTCGGCAATGACGTCGTTGTCGGCAAAGTAGGCCGTGGGCAGGTCAGGGTTGGTGTCGAGGTAGTCCAGCATGTCGTGGTAGGCGCTATCGGTGGTGGAGCCCACGCGTGCGATGAAGCGGTTGGGGTTTCCCTCGGTCTCGATCACGCCCTGCACCGCGGTATGCCAACCCGCGCGCCGCTCAAGGAAGTTGCGAATCTCCACCTTGCTGTGCAGGTAGCCGACGTTGGTGTGACCCTTCGAGATAAGGTAGCGCGACGCCTCCCACGCACCGTGCTGGTTGTCGATGACCACACAGTCCATGGGCTTGCTGGGAAACCAGTTGTCCAGGATGACGATGGGCACGCCCAGTCGCTCAAACTGCGACACGTCGATAGAGAGCATCTCAGTGGCCAGCAGGATGATGCCCGCGCACTTTACGGAGCGCAGACTCTTGATCTGCTCGCTGGCGCTCTGTTGCGCGTAGAAGTATGAGATGGAGAGGCGGTGGTAGCCGCTTCGGTAGGTGGCGTCGCTGACGCCCTTGATGAGCTCCTCAAAGAACGGCGTCTCGCCTACCACCTGGCCGCTTCGCTTGTAGATGATGAGCAAGATGGTGCTGGTCTTCTGTGTGGGCTCGCGCGTCTCGTACTCAAATCCCATGTCACGCGCGATAGCGAGCACGCGGTCACGTGTCTCGCGTCCGACGCCGGGCTTGCCTCTGAACACGAGCGATGCCGTGGCGGGGGAGACCCCTGCCGCCTTTGCCACGTCACGTGCCGTTACCGCCATGAAGCCGCCTCCTTAATGGTCTAAACACGCATCACAGTTTACTAACCAATTTAGTAAATAGCGCTATGACCTGCTAAAAGGTACTAAAAGCTCGATAGTTGGTTTAGTGGAAAACCCATACGAAGGGGGAGGATATGGACACCATCAAGATTGGTTACGCACCCACGCGCCGCAGCATCTTCAGCGCTCCTGACGCTCGCAAGTACCGCGGCATCATTGCCGACAAGCTGCGTGAGCTGGGCATCGAGTTTGTGGACATCGACGACATCAACGACGAGGGCCTGCTCTTCGACGAGGACGACCGCATCAAGGTGCTGGAGAAGTTCCGCGCCGAGGGCGTTGACGGCCTTTTCCTGCCGCACTGCAACTTTGGCACCGAGTTCATCTGCGCGCGTCTGGCCAAGGACCTGGGCAAGCCCGTGCTTTTGTGGGGACCGCTTGACGAGCGCCCCGAGGCCGATGGCACTCGCCTGCGCGACACGCAGTGCGGCCTCTTCGCCACCGGCAAGGTGCTGCGCCGCTTCCAGGTGCCCTTCACCTATATGACCAACTGCCGCGTGGACGACCCCGTCTTCGAGCGCGGCCTACGCGACTTCCTGGCCGTGTGCAATGTGGTCAAGACCTTCCGCGCCGCGCGCATCCTGCAGATCGGCCCGCGCCCGTACGAGTTCTACTCCACCATGTACAACGAGGGCGAGCTCATCGAGAAGTTCAACATCGAGGTCGTGCCCGTGCCGCTGCCCGAGCTGACGCGTGGCGTCGCGGCCGCCAAGGCCGAGGAGAAGGGCGACGGCAGCTCCGAGTTTGAGCAGCAGCTTGCCTGGATTGACGAGCACTACGACCGCGACTGCACCTCTGAGCAGGTGCGCACTGTTGCCGCCATGGCCGTTGCCATGCGTCGCATGATCAAGAAGTACCACTGCACCGCCGGCTGCATCCAGTGCTGGAACGAGCTGCAGCACGAGCTGGGCATCATGCCGTGCGCGGCAAACGCCATCCTCAACGAGGAGGGCATCCCCATCACCTGCGAGGCCGACGTCCACGGCGCCATCACCACGCTGATGATCGAGGCTGCTGACATGCGCCAGCACCGCTCCTTCTTTGCCGACTGGACCATCCGTCACCCGGACGAGCCCAACGGCGAGCTGCTGCAGCACTGCGGCCCCTGGCCGTGCTCCGTGGCGCGCGAGCGTCCGAAGATCTGTGTGCCCCTGGCCTTTGACCACAACGGCGCGCTGACCGCCGAGGCGAAGCACGGCCACATGACGCTGGCCCGCTTTGACGGCGACAACGGCGAGTACAGCCTGCTTCTGGGCAATGCCGAGGGCATCGAGGGTCCGCGCGGCAAGGGCACCTACGTGTGGGTCAAGGTGGAGAACCTCAAGCGCCTCGAGGCGAAGGTCGTCGAAGGACCGTACATTCACCACTGCACCGGCATTCACTCTGACGTCGTCCCCGTCCTCTACGAGTCCTGCAAGTATCTGGGAATCAAGCCCGATCTGTATGACCCCATCGAGGAGGACGTGAAGGCTTACTTGCGGGGGGAGTAAGGCTTCGTTGCTGGGCGGGCCGCCGCAAGGTCGCTCGCTCAGACAGTCCTCGCCTCAGGTCGCGCTGCGCCGCGCTTCGCGTGGCGGCGCGACCTGGGCTGCGGAACTCGCGGGCGACCTTGTGGCGACCCACTCGGGGGCACGGCTCCCTTGCGGTATCGGGCCTTCGCGTTCTCCTCGGTGTGGACAGGTCCGTCTAGCATTCCTTTTAATCGAAAGGTGCAGTTGTGATTAGACCAAACGCTGTTGCGTTGTCTGACCTGGAGGCCCTTCGTTGGGATCTTCGGCAGGACTGCGTGGACATTATTATGGCTGGTGGGGGCGGACATATCGGAGGGGATATGTCGGTCATTGATGTGCTGGCTTGCTTGTATTTGCGGCATCTCAATGTCTCGCCTGAGACGGTGGATGACCCTGACCGTGACCGGTTCGTGCTCTCCAAGGGCCATGCCATGGAGGCCTATTATGCGGTGCTCTGCCATCAGGGGTTCCTTGACCTTGATGACGTGAAGGCGCGGTTCTCCAAGTTCGGAAGCCCCTACATCGGGCATCCCAACAACAAGCTGCCGGGCATCGAGATGAACTCGGGCTCGCTGGGGCATGGGCTGCCGGTGGCGGTGGGCATGGCGCTTGCCGGCAAGATGGACCACCGCGACTATCGCATCTACACCATCATGGGCGATGGCGAGCTCGCCGAGGGCTCGGTGTGGGAAGGCGCCATGGCCGGCCCCAACTTTGGGCTCGACAACCTGTGCGCAATCGTGGACCGCAACCGTCTGCAGATCAGCGGCTCCACCGAGGACGTGATGGTGCAGGACAGCCAGGAGGAGCGTTGGGCCGCCTTCGGGTGGAACGTGCTCTCCATTGACGGCAACGACCTCGCCGCCGTCGACGCGGCGCTGACGCTCGCGGCCGAAACCAAGGGCAAGCCCACGGCCATCATTGCCAACACCGTCAAGGGCTACGGCAGCCCGGTCATGGAGAACAAGGCTCCGTGGCACCACCAGCTGCCCAACGTCGAGCAGTACGCCCAGATCACGGCAGACTTTGCCGCACGAAAGGAGGCGGTGCTTCGTGGCTAACAAGATCCCCAACCGCCAGGCCATCTGCGACACGCTTATGCATGCCGCAGAGACCGACAAAGACGTGGTGGTGCTGTGCTCCGACAGCCGTGGCTCGGCCTCGTTGACGCCCTTCTTTGAGCGCTTCCCCGAGCAGTCGGTGGAGGTGGGCATTGCCGAGCAGGACCTGGTGGGCATCGCCGCCGGCCTGGCGTCCTGCGGCAAGAAGGCCTTCGCGGCCAGTCCGGCAAGCTTCGTGAGCACCCGCAGCTACGAGCAGGCCAAGGTTGACTGCGCGTACTCCAACACCAACGTGACGCTCATCGGCATCTCGGGCGGCGTGAGCTATGGCGCGCTGGGCATGAGCCACCATTCCGCGCAGGATATCGCGGCCATGAGCGCCATTCCCAACATGCGCGTCTACCTGCCCAGCGATCGCTTCCAGACGGCCAGGCTCTTCGAGGCGCTGCTGGCCGAA
>DJXA01000142.1:0-3180 GCA_002449555.1 Atopobiaceae bacterium UBA7016
CCCTGCGACGTCATCCCCATGGCCGACTACGGCATGGTCAACGGCAAGAACGTCCTGGCCTTCGCCAAGAAGCTCATCGGCGCCTAAGCTCTCCTATTTGGCATTACTCAGCCGCAGCTACGGCGGCTGAATGCGTTTGCGCGTAAGGAAAAGGGAAGGAAAGAAGAAAGAAAGGAAGGTGTCACCTCATGCAGGAGTTTTTCCAGAATACGATTCTCCCCGCAGTCATGAAGTTCGTGAACACCCGTGGCATTCGTGCCATCAAGGACGGCCTGGTGTACTCCATGCCGCTGATCATCGTCGGCGCTGTGTACCTGCTGCTGTTCCAGCTCCCCGTCGAGTCGCTGGCTAACTTCGTTGCTAGCACCGGTGCCGTGCCGTTCCTGGCTCATGGCTACACCTCTACGTTCCAGATCACGGCTATCATTGCCGCTCTGGGCGTTGCGTATCAGTGGGCCAAGAACGAGGGCCTCGAGCCGTTCTCCGCGGCTATCATCTCCCTCGCTGTGTTCCTGATCCTCATCCCTGACTACATCGCTGGTGCTGGCCCTGACGGCGCCAACGTTGCTGGTCTGGACAAGACCTGGCTGGCTGGCCAGGGCATGATCGGCGCCATCATCGCCGGCCTGCTCGTTGGTCTCGTCTACAGCTGGTTCATCAAGAAGGACATCCGCATCAAGATGCCGGACGGCGTGCCTGATGGCGTTGCCGCTGCTTTCACCGGCCTCATCCCTGCTGCCGTCCTGATCACCGGTGCCGTTATCGTCTACGCTCTGTGCGAGACGCTCTTCCACACCACCCCGATCGAGCTCATCTACGTGTTCCTGCAGACCCCGCTTCAGGGCTTCGGCGACTCCCTCGTGGGCGTCATCGTCTTCGAGACCCTGATCCCGCTGCTCTGGTGGTTCGGCGTCCACGGCGCTACCGTCGTCGGCTCCGTCTCCTCCACCATCGCTACCACCAACAACCTCGAGAACGCCGACATCTTCCAGAAGCTCATCGCTTCCGGTATGTCCCGCTCTGAGGCTGTCGCGGCTATGCCCGCCAACGGTGGCCACATCTTCACCGACGCCTTCGTGAACTGCTTCCAGGCCATCACCGGCTCTGGCGTCACCATGGGCCTCGTCATCTTCATGGTCTTCTTCGCGAAGTCCGCTCAGATGAAGCAGGTTGGTAAGCTCGGCCTCGGCTCCGGCATCTTCAACATCAACGAGCCGATCCTCTTCGGTACCCCGATCGTCATGAACCCGCAGCTGTTCATCCCGTTCGTCCTGGCTCCCGTCATTGGCAACGCGCTTGCTTACATCCTGACCGCCATTGGCTTCATCCCCTACACCACCGGCGTTACCGTTCCTTGGACCACGCCTCCCATCCTTTCCGGCCTGCTGTGCATCGGCTGGCAGGGCGCTCTGATGCAGATTATCGAGCTTGTTATCTCGTTCTTCCTGTATCTGCCGTTCGCCCGCGCCGTCGACAACGAGCTCTATGCCAACGAGCAGGCTGCAGCGTAAGCACTTTTAGGATTCAAACCAATTCCTACGCGTAGCTAAAGGTGGGGAGGGAGAAATCCCTCCCCACCTTTTCATATGTCGGAAAACTGCGATAGCGCAGCTAAGGTATACTAACTAAGTTGTGCATATCGACAGCTAGGAGACCCCATGAAGGTCGCAATTAGGTATCAATCGCGCGGTGGCAACGTCAGGGCAATGGCTGAGGCAATTGCTCGCGGTACTGGCGTGGACGCCGTCTCAATTGACTCCCCAAAGGCAAAGATCAAGGAGCCGGTGGACCTGCTCTTTATCGGCGGCGCACTATACAAGTTCCAGCTTGATCCTGCCTTCAAGGAGTACCTGAAGGACCTTCCCGAAGACCTCATCAGCGAGGCGGTGGTCTTTGGGTCTTCCATGCTCACCCGTCGTCCCATCCTCATGATTCAGGACGTGCTGAAGGAGAAGGGCATCAAGATCAACAAGCAGGCCGTTTGGTCGCGTAACCATCCCAATGACGACCTCCTTGGCGTCATCGAGTACTTTGCCAAGAACGAGCTCACGCGTGATCGCTCGCTTGATGGCCTGCCTCCCTACATGGTCTTCAAGCGCTCGCAGGAGATCAAGGCCCAGCGCGAGGCCGAGGCAGCCGCAAAGGCAGCGGCTGAGGCTGAGGTTGAGGCGCAGTCCGCTGCGGACGACAGATCCGAAGAGGACGCAGAAGACTAGCGCGTCTCACGAACTACCAACCCGTCCCTTCGAGAGGTAAGCCCATGTTTGGTATCGGACTCTATACGGCGTATGGCCAGTTCTCTATTGCGGGCATCAATGGCTCGTTGCTCGTAGCGCTTTTTACGCGCATTGCGGTGGGCATTGGCTGGTATCGCCTGTTTGACCGTGCTGGCAAGAACCCCATGTATGCCTTTGCTCCGCTGCTGGGACCCTACGAGGCCTTCAGACTGGCGTGGGATGACTTCTCCATGGCGTTTATCTTTGCTTCGACAACCTTTGTTGCCTTCGTTGCTGCGGTGGGCATTGACTTCCCCATCATCAACGCGTGCGCCATCATCAACTTCATCATGTGGTGGTTCCTGCAGCTCTTGACGTGCAAGGCATTCAACTTCAGCTACTTTCTCGGCTTCATTTCGGCCGGCATTCCTTGGGCGGGCGTTCCTCTGATGGGCTTTTGGCCTACGGGTGGTGCCTATCACGGTGCATGGTCTACCGACCCCGAGGCTGACCAGAACCTGTCGCCAGCAGAGCGCAAGAAGAAGCGTCGCAAGGCTGAGAAAGAGGCCAAGAAGCAGGGAAATAAATAAATCAATAGTTCTTTGCCATGTGTGCAGTCTGTGCACGGCTGCCACTCAAACTTACCGGGCTATCCTTTCGTCGAAAGGGTGGCCCGGTAAGCGTATCTATCAAACGTTACCGTCACTCGGTCAGATATTATGGGTAAGGATTCTTGCGCACGGGGAAGGGCCCGCGCGTTGGTAACAGTCCTAGAGAAAGGAACCGCAATGCTCACCATCCGTCTGTTCTGCGCCGCCGGCATGTCCACCTCGCTCCTCGTCCGCAAGATGATCGAGGCCGCCGAGGCCGAGGGCACCGAGGTCGACATCGTCGCCTACCCCGTGGGCGAGTTCGACCAGCACATCACCGGCATCGACTGCGCCCTCCTGGGCCCGCAGGTCGG
>DJXA01000142.1:3278-5515 GCA_002449555.1 Atopobiaceae bacterium UBA7016
TACATGAAGGCCCAGATGCAGGCCAAGGCCAAGGCCGCCGGCGTGCCCTGCGACGTCATCCCCATGGCCGACTACGGCATGGTCAACGGCAAGAACGTCCTGGCCTTCGCCAAGAAGCTCATCGGCGCCTAAGCGCAAACGCTGCCAATCGCTTTCGTTTGTCTCGGGAAGGGACGGACGACTGCATGTAGGGTAACCCCTGCAAACACATCGACCGTATGACATACGTAAGGAGTGCACAATGACCGAGGAGCTCGAGCTCACACTGTTCCAGATCATCACCGCTGCTGGTGGCTGCAAGTCCAACTACATTGGCGCCATCCAGGAAGCCAAGAACGGCAACATCGACGTTGCTAAGTCCCTCGTCAAGGACGGCGACGCTTTCCTGAGCCAGGCTCACGATCCTCACGCCAACCTGCTCACCCAGGAGGCCCAGCTCGCCATGGAGGGCAAGAACTCCGCCGACCTCATCTGCCTGCTCCTCATCCACGCCGAGGACCAGATGATGAGCTGCGAGGTCTTCAAGCAGATGGCCGTCGAGTTCATCGATCTCTACGAGAAGCTGAACGCCTAGTCATTCGTATTAAGCATCTCAGAGGGGAGGGAGAAGCAATTCTCCCTCCCCTTCTTTATGTGCGCCCATCCTCGCTAAAGCAACGCGCCCCACAGCTCAGGACTGTGGGGCGCGCGACGCTACGTAGGCGTGCTGATGATGGCTTAGAGACCCTGCTCGCAAAGCTCGCGAACGACGTCGTCCTTGATGGTCACGCCCGCCGCCTCAAGCTCGGCGATCTTGTCGGCAAACTGCGGCAGATACTGCTTGTGGGCGATGAGCAGCTCGTCGATGACCTGCTTGGCCTCAGCGCCGGAAGGCGTCTGCGGGTTAAGCGCAACGGCCTCGAGCAGCGCGCCGTAGTCACCGGTGACGGCGGCCTCTTCAACCAGGCGCTGCATGTTCCACATCAGCTGCAGGTAGCCGCGGGCAGAGGTGGGCATGGGGCCAAACGCCACAGGCTGTGCGCCGGCGCCGCCGATGTAGCTCGACACCTGCACCACTGCGTCGTCCGGCAGGTCGGGGATGGCGCCATTGTTAACCGTGGAGCACACGATGTGCTCGTTGGCGTTGTTGTAGATGGCCGCGATGGACTCGGTGGCCACGTCGGAGTAGTGGGCGCCACCGCGCTTGGAGAGCAGCTCGGGCATCTCGGCAAGGTTGGGGTCGCGGTACAGCTCAAACAGCTGGTCCTCGACTTCCTTGACCTGCTGGGCACGCGTGCCCTTGCCCGCAAACTCCTCAAGGCCGTCCGCCAGCATGTCGGTCTGTAGGTAGTAGTAGCGGTGATAGCCGCAGGGAATCATCTTGAGGTGATCAAGCTGCTCGCGATAGAACGGGATGTCGTGGATGTTGGCCGGCGTGCCGTCGTCCTCGGTCTTGGGGTCAAGCATCTTGTCGATGATCTGGGCGGTAACCTCGGCGCCCGTCGCGCCGTCAAAGACGCGGTGCCAGTGGAAGTGATCGATGCCCGCAAAGCGGAAGACCAGGTCGTCCATGGTCTTGTCGATGAGCTCGGGCTCGCGCAGCATGCAGCCGATGGGCACGTTGCACAGGCCGATGCAGCGCTTCCAGCCGCCATAGCGAATGACGGACTCGGTCACCATGCCGCTGGGGTTGGTGAAGTTGACAAGCCACGCGTTGGGGCAGAGCTCCTTCATCTCCTCGACGATGTCAAGGATGGCGGGGATGGTACGCAGCGCTTTGAACATGCCGCCGGCGCCGTTGGTCTCCTGGCCCAGCATGCCATGGCTGAACGGGATGCGCTCGTCCTTGATGCGCGCCTCAAGCAGGCCAACGCGGAACTGCGTGGTCACAAAGTCGGCGTCCTTCAGAGCCTCGCGACGGTCGAGGGTGAGATGCACCTTGACGTCATGGCCAGAAGCGTCCCACATGCGCTGAGCCAAAGCGCCCACAATCTCGAGCTTCTTGCGACCGCGCTCCACGTCAACGAGCCAAATTTCCTTGACGGGAAGCCTGTCGTAGCGCTTGATAAAGCCGTTCATGAGCTCAGGCGTGTAGCTCGAGCCGCCGCCGATGGTGCAGATCTTGAGTCCGTCCTTCATGCTTCCTCCTCTTGAGCACGATCTTACCTTGCCTTCTATGGTAGTTGCAGCCGGCGTGCAACACTGTTTGAAATGCGCCAAGCGTCAGGCGCGGTCTCGCAGAATGGGGTTAGAGGAGT
>DJXA01000142.1:5647-9552 GCA_002449555.1 Atopobiaceae bacterium UBA7016
TCGTAGTCAAGCGCGAGGATGCACGAGTAGATGACGTCAAGCACGAAGAGCGTGGAAACGCTCATCGCAAAGCAGCCGATCTTGTCGACCAGCTTCTCGCGCGTCGATGCGCGCAGCGTGACGTCTCACGTGACGTAGGGCATATTGCGTTGGGGCGTCTGAACTGCCAGCCTTGAAAAAGCAGCTTTAGTATATCGGCCATGCAGAGCCTTTGACCATGACAACCGCCAAGGCAAAACGCCCTCAGGTATACTCAGACACAGCGAATGTGACATCAAGAGGAGGGGCCATCATGGCTGTGCTCGGCGTTTCTGTGTATCCCGACATCCGTCCGCTCGAAGAGATTGCTGACTACCTGCGCCTGGCCGCAAAATACGGCTTCACGCGCGTCTTTACGAGCATGTTCTCGGTTGAGGGAACTCCTGAGGAAGTTCTGGCCTACTTCCGAGACCTTGATGCCGTGGCGCACGAGTGCGGCATCGAGGTGTCACTCGACATCAATCCCGAATGCATGGATCGTCTGGGTGCCACCCCGTCTGACCTCTCGGTCTTTGCCGACATCAAGGCAGACATCCTGCGCATGGACGGTGCCTATGGCGAGGACGATAACGTCGTCATGCTTAACAACCCATACGGCATGAAGATTGAGTACAACGCAAGCGCCCTTACGCCCGAGGCCATCGAGAGCCTGGTCGCGCGCGGCGTCGACAAGGACCGCATCCTTGCCTGCCACAACTTCTATCCGCAGCGCTACACGGGCTTCCGTTGGGACAAGTACCGTGCGGTAAACGAGCGCCTGAGTAAGCTCGGCATTCGCATCGGCGCCTTTGTGGCCTCGCAGGCACCCAACACCCACGGCGTGTGGGATGCGACGTGTGGCCTGCCCACAGTCGAGCGCACGCGCACCTATCCCGCTGACCTTGCGGCGCGCGTTATTGCCGCGGCTGGAGCGACAGACGTCTTCTTTGGCAACGCCTATGCGAGCGAAGAGGAGCTTGCCGCTGTGGCCGAGGCACTGCGTCCGGTCGAGCCACACTACACCAAGCCTGAGGTCGAGCAGATGTTTACCAACTCGTTCTTCCTTGATGCCGAGCGCGTGCTGAATCACCAGCGCAAGGTGCGTGTGGAGCCGCTGTACGACATCACACCCGTTGAGCACGAGATTCTCTTTGACTTCTTCCCGCACGTTGACATGGGCGATAGCTCCGAATGGATCTGGCGCACGCGCATGCCGCGCATGTTCTATCGCGACCAGACCATCGAGCCGCGCCGCTATTCGCTCGATTACTTCCAGCGCGGAGACGTCGTCATCGTCAACAACAACTACAAGAACTATGCCGGTGAGGTACAGGTCGTGCTCGAGCCCATCGAGAACGACGGGACCCGCAACCTCGTGGCGCGCATCGATAACCAAGAGATGACCATGTTTGACGTCATCGACGACAACGACCTGGTAGTCTTCCTGCCGGCGCGCTAGGACCCTTGCGCATATGGGCGTTACGACCTACGTCACAGGTGACATCCACGGCAGCTTTGACATCGGCAAGCTGCTGCCTGATCGCTGGCCTGAAGGCCAGGCGCTCCGTCGTTGCGACTACCTGCTCATCTGCGGTGACTTTGGCCTCGTGTGGAACGAGAACCCGCCCATAGAGGACCGCTTCTTTCTGGGGTGGCTCAACGAACAGCCCTGGACCACGCTTTTTGTCGACGGCAACCACGAGAACCACGATTTGCTTGACTCGTTTCCCGTCAGCAGCTGGCACGGCGGCAAGGTGCACGTGCTTCCGGGATATCCCAACCTGATTCATCTGATGCGTGGCCAGGTGTTTGACATGGGAAAAGATGGCGCGTGGTTTACGATGGGTGGCGCCTGGACCCGTGACTCGTCCTTCCGCATTGCGGGCGACGGGTGGTGGCCAAGGGAGCTGCCGAGCGAAGAGGAGTATGCGGAGGCACGTGCCAACCTTGATGCGGTGGGGTGGAGCGTTGACTACGTGATCACGCACGAGTGCCCGAGGTCTCGGCGGCGCTACGCCATGCCCGATTGGTACTGTGAGGAGTTTGACCCAGCTGATGGCCTGTCGATCTTCTTGGACGAGGTCGATGCGCAGATTGACCACGAGCGTCTCAAGCGCTGGTATTCAGGTCACTATCATGCTGACATCACGCTGGGCGACGAGCAGCACGCCATGCTGTATCGCCAGATCATTCCTCTGGGCGAGCTTCCCCAATAGGGACAAATAGTGCGCCTGAGGGGCTACCCCGGGAACGCACCTTGGTGCGTTCCTGGGGTAGCCCCTCAGGCGCACTCAGGAAAACCTAGAGCGTAAACTCGGCAAACTGACTGCCGGCCTCGGGCTCCTCTGGGTCGCCAGGCAGCGGCGCGTGGCTCAGTGCGTCGGAGCCAAGCAGCTCGGCCACGCTCAGCTGCGGATTCTGGCACAGGATGTCGAGCATCTCGATGAAGTCGCGGATGACCTCGCGCGGCGTGAGATGCGTATCAGATCCCACGCGGCCATACTCCAGCTGCAGGAACGTGACGAGGTCAGTCTCGGTCAGCGTGCGCTGATAGCCAAAGTACCCCGCGTGGATGTCGGCTAGCTTCTCGATCAGCACGAGCAGCTCTTCATAGGTGAGCGGCTCAAGCCGAATGACGGGCGCAAGCATGTCAAGCAGGCCCTCTTGGGCAAAGCGGCCCTGCGTCAGGCGCGAGCGCAGCGCCTCGTAGCTATAGATGCCGCGGCGGCGGTCCTCAATGGACTGCGGCGTGCCGCTCATGATGATGCCCAGGTGGTGCGCACGCCCTTGCAGCGTGTCGTTGTACATGGTGAGAATCTTCTCGTAGTTGTACTGGCGCGACACGGCGTTAGGAATCTTGTAGAGGTTGACGAGCTCGTCCACCAACACAACAAGGCCCTGGTAGCCGGCCTGAACCAAGAACTCGGCAAAGAGTTTGAGGTAGTCGTACCAGTCGTCGTCGCTGATGATGATGTTGATGCCCAGCTCCTCGCGGGCCTCGCTCTTGGTGCGATACTCGCCGCGGAACCACTTGGTGACGTTGGCTTTGGTCTCGTCGTCGCCCTCGAGGTGCGAGCGATAGTACAGGGTGAGCAGCCGTGCGAAGTCGTAGCCATGTACCAGCTCCTGCAGCTGCTGGATGGTGGCCATGATGCGGCGCTCCACCTCAGCCGCAAAGGCTGGGTCTGCCTGGTCAAGCCCTGTGGCAAGCGCCACCTCTTGCTGTACGCCGCTAATCCAGCGGTCAAGGATCAGTGTGAGTGCGCCGCCATCGGGCCGTGTCTTGGTGGACAGGTTGCGGATGAGCTCACGATACGTAGCCAAGCCCTGTCCCTTGCTGCCCTGCAGGCGGCGTTCAGGGGAGAGGTCGGCGTCGCACACCACAAAGTTGCGGCCCATCGCGTGGTTGCGGATGGTCTGCAGCAGGAAACTCTTGCCGCTGCCATAGCGTCCCACCAGAAAGCGGAACGAGGCGCCGCCTTCGGCCACGAGGTCGAGGTCGTGCAGCAGCGCCTGAATCTCGCGCTCGCGTCCTACCGTGACGTAGGGTAGGCCCACACGTGGCACCACGCCGCCCTTGAGCGAGTTAATGATGACCGCAGCGATGCGTTTGGGTACCTTGACCTGCTGTTCGTTTGTCATAGACCCAGAATCTCCCTCACGTCTTGCTCGTAGTCTTCAATCAGTACGGGCGCGTCCCCGTCAAACTCGATAACAGCATCCCCCACGATATCAAACAGCTTCTCATTGATGCTATCAATGAGAAGGGACAACAATTGGCCATCAGGGTTAGAAGGAGCGTCTTCCCCGTTTAATAGTGCACGTACGACTATGATTTCAGTTGATGACAACGGAGAGTCGCCCGAGCCTGGCGATGCCGAGGGGGC
>DJXA01000142.1:9606-14726 GCA_002449555.1 Atopobiaceae bacterium UBA7016
CCGAGCCTGGCGATGCCGAGGGGGCGGGCGTCTTCGTAAGAGGTGCCTCTTTAGGCGCGCCGAAGGCGTGCGGCACCTCGTCGGAGTCACCCGCCCCCTCGGCATCGCCAGGCTCGGTCCCACGCTCTTCGTCGGTCAGGAGTGCCTCTTGTGTGACGGCTGCTGCTGCTCGGATGTGGCCTAATTGCGAAAGATCTATTGTGATGCGGCGTTTTTCGGCTTCGGCTTGCTCTGCCAGCAGTTCGTCGATGGCCTTGTTGATCAATTTCTTTATGTAGGCGGCTACCTGCCGTTCTTTTAGCGGATATGCGTAGTCAAGTTTGTCTCTTAGTTGTTTGTCGGCGGCGTGCAGGATGGTGCCTAGCTCGCTGCTTCTGCCGGTGGAGTTGCACAGCAGATAACGGCGCCAGCGGCCGTCGCGGCACACGAGTGTCTCGACGGGGCTCAGCGTTACCGACGCGTCCGCGTGGGGCTCTGGCTCATAGAAGACGGCGGACGAGAACATGGTGTAGGGCTCGCTGTACGCGCTGCCAAAGAGGCCCTCTACAAAGTCGGTCTTGCGCCTGCGCGAGCAGTGCACCACCAGCGCGCGAAACGCCTCGCAGGCAATCCGCCGCACGTCATCGGGCTTGTCCTTGTACAGACGCGCCCCGCAGATCTGATAGCTTGAGCACTCGTTGAGTGCCGCCAAAAGCTGCTCGTCAGTGACAGATGAAGGCACTGCCGTGCCTTCGGTAAGCGTCCCATCCTTACGCGCAAGCTTGTTGGCTGCGAGTGTCTCTTCCTCCGCGCGCAAGAGCGTGTAGACCTGCGCCTGCATACCCTGGGCTGCCTCTGAAAGCAGCGCCGGGTCAAGGTCGTGATAGGCCACGTAGTCGCGCAGCCAGCGCCTCAGATACGAAGAGAAGGTCGATCCCTGTGCTGCGTCGGTCTGCGAGAACGCGTCACGAAACGCTACCAGGTCAATAAAGCCCTGCTCACCGGGTGTGGTGCCGATGCCACACAGCAGCTCGTACACGTGTAAGAACGCAAACGAAAGCGGCGCCTCGGGCATCTTTCCGGCACGCACCTGCGTACGCCACGAGAAGTAGCCGCGCAGCTGCGACAGCGTCATAGAGCTGTACGTGGGGAAGTACTGCGAGTACGTTCCATGAAACTCGTAGTCATCTTCGAAGTCTTCCATGAAGCGCGCCTGCTCGTAGAACAGGCGGTTAGCCGAGCGCGACCCATATGCGAGCGCGCCGCTAAACGAGTACGAGCTGGGCGTAGGCTGCTCAGCGGCCATGGCGCGCAGCTGATAGTAACGCTCGGGTACGTTTTGGCCGGCAACACCCTGCGGCGCAGCCTGCTCAAACGAGAGCTGCCGAGGCTTCTCGGGCGCTTGGTGGCGCGTCCGTGCGGGGCGCGCAGGCTGGGCAGACGTCGGCTGCCAAGGCCGGTCAGGCGTGTAGTCGGTTCGCGGCAAAGAGCTGATGCCGGGGCGATTGCGTTCCGCCCGCTCGCGCATCTGCTTTCCCGTCTGAATGATGGGTTGGTCACCATAGGTGCGTGAGGTGAAGGTCGCGCTCTCCTTCAGGCGACGATTCGCCAGAAGCTCCCGAAGGATCTTCTCGATGTCAGGCATGCGCACCTCCCTCCCTATTATGGTGACTCTTTATTGTACAAAGAACACGTGTTTGTGTCAGGCCCTTTTATTGCGCAATTGCAAGAACGTGCGGTGCGGCCAAAGTGTCCACATAGGTTTTGTACGCAACGTTACCGTGACGTGGGGAACTTGCGGAAGCGTCGGCTTGCCAAAGGCCAAACAGTATCATTAAGGCGTTGTGACATATGCGTAGCGAAAGGTGGCCTTACATGGTCTTCCGCGTTTATGTAGAGAAGAAGCCCGGCTTTGACGTCGAGGCCCGTCAGCTGCTCGCAGAGCTGCAGGACATTCTTGGCATCTCGGCCCTTACCAACCTTCGCCTTATCAACCGCTATGACGTGGAGGGCATCTCGCGTGAGCTGTTCGAGCAGTGCGTCCCCACCGTCTTCTCAGAGCCTCAGTCCGACAACGCGAGCGAGGCCATGCCCGACGCCAACGGCGCGCAGGTCTTTGCGGTGGAGTTCCTCCCTGGCCAGTTTGACCAGCGCGCGGACTCCGCAAGCGAGTGCATTCAGCTCATCAGTCAGGGCGAGCGTCCGGCGGTGCTCTCTGCCAAGGTGTACTACCTCGAGGGCGCCCTCACCGACGTCGACGTGGCGGCTATCAAGCACTACGTCATCAATCCCGTCGAGGCTCGCGAGGCATCGCTGGCCGAGCGCGACACCCTGAAGATGGACTACCCCAAGCCGCCCATGGTGGAGACGCTCGACGGCTTCCTGGAGCTTGACCAGGCCGGCCTTGCCGCGTTCATGGAGGAGCGCGGCTTGGCGATGGACCTTGCGGACATCACCTTCTGCCAGCAGTACTTCGCGAGCGAGGGCCGCACGCCCACCATCACCGAGATCAAGATGATCGACACCTACTGGTCCGACCACTGCCGCCACACCACGTTTGGCACGGTGCTGGAGGACGTCACCATCGACGACGCAGCGGTCAAGGAGGCGTTCGCGCGCTACTTGGCGATGCGCGACGAGCTCGGCCGCTCCGAGCGTCCCGTCACGCTCATGGACATGGGCACGCTGGGCGCCAAGTGGCTCACACACACGGGCGAGCTGAAGAACCTGGACGAGTCCGAAGAGATCAACGCCTGCACCGTCAAGGTGAAGGTGGACGTCAACGGCACGGACGAGGACTGGCTCTTCCTCTTCAAGAACGAGACCCACAACCACCCGACCGAGATCGAGCCCTTCGGTGGTGCGGCCACCTGCATCGGCGGCGCTATCCGTGACCCGCTCTCGGGCCGCAGCTACGTGTACCAGGCCATGCGCGTTACCGGCGCGTCTGACCCGCTGGTTCCCGTGGCCGACACCATTCCCGGCAAGCTGCCGCAGCGCAAGCTGGTCACCACGGCCGCCGCGGGTTACTCCTCCTACGGCAACCAGATTGGCCTGGCAACCGGCCAGGTCAACGAGCTCTATCACCCGGGCTATATGGCCAAGCGCATGGAGATCGGCGCCGTGGTGGGTGCCACCCCGGCAAAGAACGTGCGCCGCGAGTGCCCTGCCCCTGGTGACGTCATCGTGCTTCTGGGCGGTCGCACCGGTCGCGACGGCATTGGCGGCGCCACCGGCAGCTCCAAGGCCCACAAGCTGGAGAGCCTTGAGACCTGCGGTGCCGAGGTGCAGAAGGGCAACGCGCCCGTCGAGCGCAAGCTGCAGCGCCTCTTCCGTCGCGAGGACGCCTGCCGCCTCATCAAGCGCTGCAACGACTTCGGCGCCGGCGGCGTGAGCGTGGCCATCGGCGAGCTGGCCGACGGCCTGTTCATTGACCTCAACAAGGTTCCTAAGAAGTACGAGGGCCTCGACGGCACTGAGCTGGCCATCTCCGAGAGCCAGGAGCGCATGGCCGTGGCCCTCGCGCCCGAGGACGTGGCCGAGTTCATCGGCTATGCTCACGAGGAGAACCTCGAGGCAACCGAGGTGGCAACTGTGACGGCCGAGCCGCGCCTGCGCATGGTGTGGGACGGCGAGACCATCGTGGACGTGAGCCGCGAGTTCCTTAACTCCAACGGCGCGCCCAAGCACCAGGGCGTGCACGTGACCGAGCAGGGCGCCTACGCGGGCGTCAACCTGCCGGGAAGCACCTTTGCCGACAAGATGGAGGCGCTGGTCACCGACATCAACGTGGCCTCCAACAAGGGCCTTTCCGAGCGCTTTGACTCCACCATCGGCGCTGCTACCGTGCTCATGCCGTTTGGCGGCCGCACGCAGCTGACGCCTTCGATGGCGATGGCGGCAAAGCTGCCGGTGCTGGGCGAGACCACCACGTGCTCGGGCATGGCCTGGGGCTTCAACCCCTACCTCATGAGCGCCGACCAGTTCCACGGCGCGTATTGCTCGGTGGTGGAGAGCGTCGCGCGCCTGGTGGCCGCGGGCTTCTGTCACAAGGATGCCTACCTCACCTTCCAGGAGTACTTCGAGCGCCTGCGCGACGTGCCCGAGCGCTGGGGCAAGCCGGTCGCGGCGGTGCTGGGAGCCCTCATGGCCCAGGCGGACCTGGGCATTGGTGCCATCGGCGGCAAGGACTCTATGTCCGGCAGCTTTGAGAGCCTGGACGTGCCGCCCACGCTGGTCTCGTTTGCCACCGCGGTGGGCAACGTCGCCCGCGTGACCTCGCCCGAGTTCAAGGGTGCGGGGCATCGCGTGGTAGCCGTGGTGCCGCAGTACGGCGACGACGGCGTCACGCCCGAGGCTGGCTCGTTCAAGGCTGCGCTTGACGTGATCGAGGGCCTGATTGGCAGTGGTGCCGCGCTGGCCGTCGCCACGCCGGGCTACGGCGGCGTTGCCGAGACACTCTTCAAGATGTGCGTGGGCAACCAGCTGGGCATCGAGGTTGAGCCCAGCTACACGGCCGATGCGCTCTTTGGTCTTGCCTACGGCAGCTTTGTGGTCGAGCTTGCGGACGACGCCGTGGTGGACGCGGCCTCTGACCTCGTCACCATTGCCGCGCTGGGCGTGACCACCGATGCGTATCAGATGGTTGCCTGTGGCGAGGCGCTCGACCTCGCGCCGCTGCAGGAGGCTTGGGAGGCAAAGCTCGAGCCGGTCTTCCCGTACCGTCGTAGCGGCAAGACCGTTGAGGCTCCCAGCTTCCGCATTGCCGAGCAGGGCGTCACGCGCGTCGCTCCCAAGATTGGCCTGGCGCGTCCGCGCGTCATCATTCCGGTCTTCCCGGGCAACAACTGCGAGTACGACTCTGCGCGCGCGTTTGAGCGCGCCGGTGCCGACGCGCACGTGCTGGTCATCAACAACCTGACGCCCGAGGCGGTTGCCGAAAGCACGGCCCAGCTGGTGGACGAGATCCGCAAGAGCCAGATCATCATGATTCCTGGCGGCTTCTCCGGCGGCGACGAACCCGACGGTTCGGCCAAGTTCATCACGGCCTTCTTCCGCGCCCCGGCGGTGACCGAGGCGGTGCGCGACCTGCTGCAGGCCCGCGACGGCCTGATGCTGGGCATCTGCAACGGCTTCCAGGC
>DJXA01000142.1:14804-20216 GCA_002449555.1 Atopobiaceae bacterium UBA7016
GCAACGGCTTCCAGGCCCTCATCAAGCTGGGCCTCGTTCCCTATGGCGACATCCGCGCCATGGACGACACCTGCCCCACGCTCACCTTCAACACCATCGGACGCCACCAGAGCCGTCTGGTGCGCACGCGCGTGGCCAGCGACCTCTCTCCGTGGCTGTCCCAGTGCCAGGTGGACGACATCCACACCATCGCGATCAGCCATGGCGAGGGCCGTTTTGTGGCCTCTGACCAGCTCATTGCTCAGCTGGCTGCGTCTGGCCAGATCGCCACGCAGTATGTGGACGAGCAGGGCGTGCCGTCGCTTGACCTGAACGTGAACCCCAACGGCTCGATGCTCGCCATCGAGGGCATTACCAGCCCCGACGGCCGCGTGCTGGGCAAGATGGGCCACACCGAGCGCTACAGCGCCGGTACCTTCAAGAACGTCCCGGGCAACCCCTACCAGCCGCTCTTCGCCGGCGGCGTCGCCTATTTCGCGTAACCACCTTCGACGCAATTTAGGTCCCTGACTCCAAAATTGCGCTGCGTGACAACTATACCGCAGCGCAGTTTTGGAGTCAGGGACCTAAATTGCGTTGCTAAGCGAGGGCGATGAGGAGGGCGACGTACGCGGCTGTCGCGACGAGCGCGAGCCAATCGCTGGTGGCCATGCGAAGCGGGTGCCAGTGCCCGCGGGCAGCTCCGCCCTCATAGCAGCGGGCGTCAAGGGCGCGCGAGAGGCCGTTCGCATGCCTCAGGCTGCTGGCCAAAAGTGCCACGATGACGGGGACGACGGCCTTCACGCGCTGGACGGGCGAACCCTCGGCAAGCGCGCCGCCGCGGGCGGTCTGTGCGTCGAGAATGGCCGACGCCTCGTCCGCCAGCGTGGGAATGAACCGCAGCATCAGCGAGAAGACCATGGCCAGCTCGTGGCCGGGAAGGCCGATGCGCGAAAGCGGCGCGAGCGCGGCGTCGAAGGCGTCCGTGAGCTGCGTGGGCGTGGTGGTAAGCAGCAGGAGCGCCGCAGCAATGACCGCCGCGACGAGGCGAAGCGAGTACAGAACCGCCGCCCACGCGCCGCCGGTAGTGATGGTGAGCGGCCCCAACGAGACGAGCGTCTGGCCCGCGCGCACGAGCAGGAGGTTGCAGACGCCCAGAATCGTCAGCATGGCCACGACGGGACGCACGGACTGCAGCACCTTTGCCACGGGCACGCGCGAGAGCGTGATGAGTGCGAGCGCCACCGCCCAGCTCAGGACGAGTTGCGGAAGGGTGTGCACAAAGAAGACCGACACCATGAGCGCAAGCATGCAGGCCACCTTGGCGCGCGGGTCCATGCGGTGAAGGAACGACTGGCCCGGCCAGTATTCACCCATCGAGAGCTTGAACGCCATCAGCCCACCTCCTCGTTGCGTGAGGCGTCACGGGTGGCGACAAGGTCATCTACCAGCTGCTCAATGGTGAGCGGGGCCGTGTCCAGCCCCAAGGAGATGGCCCAACGCAGAGGCTCGGGAAGACCGAGGCCCGCGTCGTGAAGCGTCTTGTCATGTGCCGCGCAGAAGACTTCCTGCGGCGAACCCAACATGAGGAGCTTTGAGCGCGAGAGCACCACCACCTGCTGCGCCTTGGCGGCGTCGTCCATGGAGTGCGTCACGCGAATGGTGGTGACGCCGTGAGCGTGGATGTCTTCCAGGATGTGCTCGAGCTGTGAGCGGCCGCGCGGGTCAAGTCCCGCGGTGGGCTCGTCAAGCACGAGCACGTCCGGCTCCATGGCAAGGACGCCCGCGATGGCACAAAGCCGCTGCTGGCCGCCCGAAAGCTGGAAGGGGGAAGCTTCTTCCTTACCCGTTAGGCCAACAAGCGCAAGCGCGTGTGCGCAGCGCTTCTGCACCTCGTCAGGCGGCAGCTTCAGGTTGCGTGGACCGTACGCCACGTCCTCAAGAACGGTCTCGGCAAAGAGCTGGCGCTCGGGGTGCTGCATGACGTAGCCAACGTTCCCATGCAGCTTGCGGCGGTCCTTACGGCTTGCGGTATCGATGCCCTTGACCACAATGCGGCCCTGGTCAGGCACCTCAAGCGCGCACAGCATCCGCACGAGCGTCGACTTGCCCGAACCGGTCTGGCCCACGATGGCGACCGAAGATCCGCCCGCAACAGCAAACGAGACGTCGTCCAACGCCTTATGGCTGTCCGCATCTCGGTACGAATACGAGACGCGCTCAACCTGTACCGCCGCCGCCTCCCCATTGGGGCCGGTCTCTAATGAGGGCTCCCCATGAGGGACGGGCCCAAGCGGGGAATCGGAAACAAGTGCATCGCGAAGCACGGCCTCGTCGCAGGTCCACGGCACGTCGAGGCCGCGCTCGCGCAACGCGCCCGCCAGCTGTGCGGTAAACGGAACCTCTAGGCCCAGTCCCGCGAGCTTCTCGCCGTGCGCAAACACCTCCTGCGGCGTGCCGTCAAGTGCCACGCGCCCATGGTCCATGACCACGACGCGGTCGGCCGCAAGCGCCTCGTCCATAAAGTGAGTGATGTGCACGATGGTGGTGCCTAGGCCGCGTAGCTCGGCCATCACGCGCATGATGCCGCGACGTCCGCGCACGTCAAGTAGGGCGCCGGGCTCGTCCAGCACCAGCACGCGTGGCTCCATGGCAAGGGCGCCCGCGATGGCAACGCGCTGTTTTTGGCCGCCCGAAAGGTTGGACGGGTTGCTGCGTGCATGGTCGGTCATGGCCACACGCGCAAGCTCGCGCGCGACGCGCCTGCCAATCTCGTCGGGCTCTAGGCACAGGTTCTCGGGACCAAACGCCACGTCCTCCTCGACGATGGAGGTGACGATCTGGTCGTCCGGGTTCTGAAATACCAGGCCCAGCTGGCGACGTGCGCGCCGGTAGGCCTCAAAGTCAACGCCGCTCGGCCCCAGCACGTTCTCGCCCGCAAGCGACACCGTGCCCTCATCGGGCGCAAGCAGGCCGCAGATGACGGACGCCAAGGTAGACTTGCCTGATCCGTTGGCGCCCAACACGCAGACGCGCTCACCCGCGGCCACCTCAAGTGTGACGTCATCCAGGGCGGTGATAACGCTGGGGCCGTCGCCGTAGCGTAGCGTGACATGACTGAGGGACACGACGGGTTGCGTCGCGTCCCTTATGACCTGGTCTTTGTTGGCCGGCACCGCCACTAGCTCTCAAGCGCCTTGGAGATGGGCTTGTACACCAGCGCGGTGATGACGCAGTTCAGCGCAATCTTCAGCACGTTGAACGGCAGCAGCGTGGGCACGATCATGGCTACCACGGCCTCGCGCGGGGCGCCCATGTAGATGGGGGTGACCACGATGTTGGCAAGGATGCAGCACGCCAGGCAGATGACGCCACCCACCACCAGGCCCGTGATGGCGCCGCGCATGGTGGTGTTGCGCTGGTAGATAAGCGAAGCCGGCAGCACGAGCGAAAGCGTGGCGATGATGGCCATCAGCGTTCCATAGATGCCGCTCTCCGTGGCGAGGTGCACCAGGTAGGGAAGCACCGAGACCACGACGCCAGTGGCGGGGCCAAACGCGAAGCCGGCGATGAGCGCTGCGATGGCGGAGGGGTCGTACTTGAGGAACGTCACGCCCGGCAGAATGGGGAACTCGATGAAGAGCGTGCAGATGGCAGCAACTGCGCAGAATAGCGCCGTGACAGCGATGCGCTTGGTTGACCAGCCGCTGCCTGCGGTGGTGGAGTGGGTGTCGTGACGTGCGCTGGAATTGGTGGCCATAGTGGCGCCTCCGTTTCTTCCATCCGGACTGTAACCGTTGGTTCTGGAATCTCACCAGATCGGCCGCCGCCTGCGGCTCGCGGACTGTGGGCCACGCCCATCACCGCCAGTGGGGAATCTCGCCCCGCCCTGAAACTGTATGTGGCTATGAGCATAGCCATTATGTTTGCGCTGCGCAACTACGCACCTGCAGGTGCGTATGCGGAGTCACCAAGGACAGTCCTTCCTGGTTCCTGACCACCAAGGACTACGAAGGACGGTCCTTGGTGGTTCCGGATTGGGCTTCTCGTGGGCTCGGCGCCGCCGTCGCGGGCGGACGTCTCAGAGCGGCTACACTCGTATCGTGTCCGCAGCAACAGAAAGCATCCATGGGTAGCAGAAAGCCATCGGCAAAGAAGCGCCAAGTTGAGACGTTCAGGTCTCAATTGGGTGGATACGATGCTGCCTATGAGCGCATGCAGCGCGACCGCGCCAAGCTCGAGGAGCGGCGTGAGGCGGGGCGCCGGGCAAAGGTGTGCGAGTCGAAGAACCGCTACGCCACGCGCTGGGATGCCCAAGAAGCCATTGCCTCATGTGCGGAACATGGCAGAACCGGCCTTACCAGCTATCGCTGCGAGTTCTGTGGTGGCTGGCACCTTACCTCGCATCCCCGATAGGCCTGCGCTACACTTGCTCACCCGTTTGCACCATTCCAAGGAGAGGAATATGTCCGATACCGGCTATGACAGTACGAGGCTTGCCCACCGACTCATGCAGATCGTGGGTGAGGACAACGTGCTGGTTGACGAGCCCATGAGCGAGCACACCACCTTTAAGATTGGCGGCCCTGCTGACCTGTTCGTGACGCCAGACGACGCGGACGAGATTGCTGAGGTGCTGGAGGCGTGCCGCGCGGCTGAGGTTCCGTACTTCGTGCTTGGCTGCGGCTCTGACCTGCTGGTCTCTGACGAGGGGTATCGCGGTGTGATCATCTCGCTGACCGAGGGCCTGGTTGGAGTCACGGTTGATGGCAAGGAGATGAGCTGCCAGGCGGGCGTGGGCCTGCGCGAGGCCTCCGAGATGGCCTGCGAGCTGGGGCTTTCTGGCCTTGAGTTTGCCTGTGGCATTCCAGGCTCCATCGGTGGCGCGTGCTTCATGAACGCCGGCGCGTACGGCGGCTGCATGGCCGACGTGCTGAAGAGCGTGCGCGTCCTGCTTGCAGACGGCTCGGTTGACACGCTTGGCGTGGACGAGCTGAACCTGGGATATCGCAAGAGCCGCATTGCCGACGAGGGCATGGTGGTGCTGAGCGCGACGTTTGCGCTGAAGAAGGGCGAGCCCGAGGAGATTCGTGCCACCATGGACGAGCTGACGCGCAAGCGTGAGGAGAAGCAGCCGCTTGAGCTGCCGAGCGCAGGCTCCACCTTCAAGCGTCCCGAGGGCTACTTTGCGGGCAAGCTCATCACCGATGCTGGGCTTAAAGGCTGGCAGTCGGGCGGCGCTGCGGTGTCAAAGAAGCACGCGGGCTTTGTGGTCAACGTGGGTGGCGCCACCGCTGCCGACGTCCATGCCGTAATCGAGCACGTGCAGGACGAGGTCGAGCGCCAGTTTGGCGTGCGCCTCCAGCCCGAGGTGCGCTTCCTCGGTTAACGTTACGATTGTTGACATTGCGGGGGCCTTCCTGGTCAACATCA
>DJXA01000142.1:20308-21919 GCA_002449555.1 Atopobiaceae bacterium UBA7016
TGATGTTGACCAGGAAGGCCCCCGCGGCGTTAACAAGCGCTTTATTGATTAGTTCTTCAGCGAGTTAAGCGGGGCAGGGAAGCGGCCGCCGCGGTGCGCGAGCACGTCGCCCGCAAACTGGTTGATGGGCATGACCGGCGCCGTTCCCAGAAGGCCGCCAAACACGAGCGTGTCGCCCACGTTGTGCCCGATGGCAGGAATGACGCGCACGGCCGTGGTCTTGGTGTTGATGACGCCAATGGCCATCTCGTCGGCAATCAGGCCGGCAATGGTCTCGGCCGTGGTGTCGCCTGGCACGGCAATCATGTCAAGGCCCACAGAGCACACGCTCGTCATGGCCTCAAGCTTCTCCAGCGTGAGGGCCCCCTCCTCGGTGGCGCGAATCATGCCGGCGTCCTCAGACACGGGGATGAACGCGCCCGAGAGGCCGCCCACCGACGAGCTGGCCATGACGCCGCCCTTCTTGACGGCGTCGTTGAGCAGCGCCAGCGCGCATGTGGTGCCAGGGCCGCCGGTGCGCCCTACGCCAATGATCTCGAGAATCTCGGCCACGGAGTCACCGGCCGCGGGCGTCGGGGCAAGCGAGAGGTCCACGATACCCTTCTCCACGCCCAGGCGGCGCGAGGCCTCGCGGCTCATCAGCTCGCCGGCACGCGTAATCTTGAACGCGGTCTCCTTGATCTTCTCAGCCACGTCCATGAGGCTTGCGCTCTTGGGCAGTTGCCTCAGCGCCGCGGCCATCACGCCCGGGCCGCTGACGCCCACGTTGATGACGGCATCGGCCTCGCCAGAGCCATGGATGGCGCCCGCCATAAACGGCGAGTCCTCAACCATGTTGGCAAAGACCACCAGCTTGGCAGCACCGCAGCAGTCGCGCGCGGTGGTCTGGCGGGCCGTCTCTACGATGGTCTGGGCCATCAGCAGCACAGCGTCCATGTTGATGCCGGCACGGGTGGAGGCAACGTTCACGCTGCTGCAGACGCGCTCGGTGGTGGCAAGTGCGGTGGGGATGGAGGCGATGAGGCGCCGGTCGGCGTTGCCCATGCCCTTCTGGACGAGCGCGGAGAAGCCACCCAAAAAGTCGATGCCCAAGGTCTCGGCCGCGCGGTCGAGCGTGACAGCCAGCGGCGAAAGGTCTTGGTCAGGGCAGGCAGCGGCAATCTGGGCGATGGGCGTCACCGAGACGCGCTTGTTGGCAATGGGGATGCCGTACTCGCGCTCCAGTGCGTCGGCCGTCTCTACCAAGTGCTCGGCCGTATGCGTGATGTGGTCGTACACCTTGGTGCGCATGCGGGCCATGTCCTCGTCGGCGCAGCCCATGAGCGAGATACCCATGGTAATGGTACGCAGGTCAAGGTTTTGCTGGGAGACCATTGCCATGGTCTCGGCAACCTCTTGCGGGGTGATGTCCATACGTGCTCCTATCTGCGATGCAATGGCCCCATTATAGGGAAGCGGGGGCGAGTTCCCCATTTGGTCCTGTCCCTAATGGGGAATTGGAGGAGGGGCGATGAGCAAGGGCATGGCTATCTATGCGGGGCGTCTCTTTGGCGAGCGAGCGCTGGGGCTAGCGCTCTTCCTGCTTGCCTCGGGAGGCGTCTTGGGCGTGCG
>DJXA01000125.1:0-182 GCA_002449555.1 Atopobiaceae bacterium UBA7016
CATGCAGGTATGGCGCCGCAACTCGCTGGTGAGCATCCTCGCCGGAACCGTGGTATACATGGTGCTCGTACAGCTGGTGTTCTAAAACCGTCCCCCTACCGAATGCCCGTTTTGCCCAATTGAATTGCGCATATCGTAAAACTCGATACGCCCTCACGGGCTCAGCCAAGAGGAAGGGAGAC
>DJXA01000125.1:325-8187 GCA_002449555.1 Atopobiaceae bacterium UBA7016
CTTGCGGCGTGCTCGGGCGGCTCGGAGGACACGGCGCCAGCCACGGACGCTGCCCCTGCCAGCGACGTCGTCACCCGCACGGTACAGGACAAGTGCCGCACCGTCATCACCACCGACGGCGAGGTAGACGACCGCGACTCCGTCATCCGCGCGCTGCTCTACGCCAACGAGATGGACATCGCGGGCATCGTGCTCACCAGCTCGATGTACCACTACGCGGGCAACGGCGCCGACGTGGAGCCGTTCCGCTGGACGGGCACCCAGTGGCTGACCGACTTCCTGGACGCCTACGAGCAGGTCTATCCCAACCTGAGCGTACATGCCGAGGGCTACCCCGAGCCCAGCTTCCTGCGCGAGAACACCAAGATCGGCAACATCACCAACCAGGGCGAGATGGAAGAGGTAACCGAGGGCAGTGAGTTTCTGAAGGAGCTCTTCCTGGACGACGACCCGCGCACCCTGTACGTGCAGACCTGGGGCGGCACCAACACCACCGCGCGCGCCCTCAAGTCCATCGAGGAGGAGTACTCCGGCACCGACGAGTGGGCAGCCATCCAGCAGAAGATCTACGACAAGCTGGTCATCTACATCATCCTCAACCAGGACGCGAGCTACGACGAGTACATCGCCAAGGCGTGGCCCGAGCTCAAGGTGCTAAACGACGTCTGCAACTTCTGGCACTTCGCCTACGCGTGGCAGTTCCATGCCGACGAGCTCAACACCACGCTGCACGCCGACTGGCAGCAGGCCAACATCGTGGGCGACCACGGCCCGCTGATGGACCTGTACGCGCTGATGGGCGACGGCAAGACCGTGGAGGGCGAGCTTGACGAGGAGCAGCGCGGCTGGGACTCCTACCTCGAGGCCAACCCCAACTACGTGAAGTACGACTTCATCAGCGAGGGCGACTCGCCGAGCTTCTTCTACCTCCTTGACACGGGCCTGCGCTCGCTTGAGGACCCGAGCTGGGGCGGCTGGGGCGGCCGCTTTGGCGCCGACGGCAAGAACTCCGTGGCCGACTTTGACCCGTACAGCCAGATGTGGGAGGCCAGCTATACCCTCACCCGCTGGTTTGACGACATCAACAACGACTTTGCCGCGCGCGTTGACTGGTGCACGGCGGAGAAGTTTGAGGACGCCAACCACGCGCCGACCGTGAGCGTGAACGAGGGAATCGACGTGACGGCTGCCGCGGGCAGCGAGGTGACGCTGACCGCCGTGGGCGAAGATCCTGACGACGACACGCTCTCCTACCGCTGGTGGCGCTACTTTGAGGCCGACACCTACAACGACGGCGTTGAGGTACCCGCGCTTGAGGATCAGGACGTGGGCTTGGTCATCGACCGCACCGCTCCGCTGGCTGAGGGCACCGTGCCCGACAGCATCGTGCTTGCAGGCGCCGACACCGAGCAGGTCACCTTCACCGTGCCGGCCGATGCCAAGAGTGGCGACACCATCCACATGGTGGTTGAGGTCACCGACGACGGCGCACACAACCTGAAGCACTACCAGCGCGTGGTCGTGACCGTGGCGTAGCACTGCAAGCCAGCGCGCTTTTGCGTAACGCAAGCGGGGCTGAAGGGCTGTCTTTCGGCCCCGCTTCCACCACGCAATGGACACTTTTTCAAATTGGGGCTTGCATCCCCGCCAACGTTACGGTAAAGTTTCTTTTCGCGTTGAAGAAGCATTGGGACTTCGTCTAACGGTAGGACAACGGATTCTGGTTCCGTCAGTGGGAGTTCGATTCTCTCAGTCCCAGCCATTCTTCGCTTACATATGGCCCGTTCGTCTAGCGGTTTAGGACATCGCCCTCTCAAGGCGGAGATCGCCGGTTCGAATCCGGCACGGGCTACCAAATCTTCGCAGGCCCTCCGGGGCCTGTTTTCGTATGGTGATTTTGCATCAGAAATGAAACCACCGAACCACAAGGGTCCGACCCTCGTGGTGCACGACGGGAGTGGCATGAACGAGGAGCAGCAGCACAGCAATCGCCAGCTTGAGGGCATCATCTCGACGCTTATCGGAGCCATCGCCTGGGGATTCTCCGGCACGTGCGTGCAGTACCTCTTCTCTTCTACCGCGCTCGACCCGCTGCTGCTGACCACCATTCGCCAGTTTGGTGCGGGGCTCGTGTTCCTCGCCGTGCTGCTTGCTACGCAGCGCGAGACGCTCCGCGCGATGCTCGCCGACCGCGACACGCTGATGCGGCTGGTCATCTTTGGATCGTGCGGCCTCTTCCTCAACTCGGCGGTGTACGCCACGGCCATCAGCTACACCAACGCCGGCACGGCCACCGTGCTACAGAGCCTGAACATCGTGTTTGTGCTGGCCATCTCGTGTTTGCGCGAGCGTCGAGCACCGCGGCAACTTGAGCTGGCGGCGCTGGTATGCGCGCTGGCGGCCACCTTCCTCATCGCCACGCACGGAGACCCCACGGCCATCCACATGCCGGCGCTCGGCCTGTTCTTTGGCATCGCCACGGCCGCCGCGGCCACGTTCTACACCATGTACCCGCGCCCACTCTTCCAGCGCTGGGGGAGCTTTCCCGTCACGGGAATCGGCATGCTGCTGGGCGGCATCACCGGGCTCATCGTGTGCACCGTCAACGGAACCATTCCCGGCGGCATTCCGCCACTGGATCTGACGAGCATCGCAGTGCTGGCCGTTGCGGTGCTGGTGGGAACGTTCGGCGCCTATGGCCTCTTCCTGCACGGCATCTCGATTGTGGGACCGCTCTGGGGCAACATGCTGGGCGCTGCCGAGCCCGTCAGCGCCACCGTGATCACGGCGCTCTGGCTGGGCACGGCCTTTTCATGGGCCGACTGGGCCGGCCTCGCCCTGATGGTCGCCACCATCTTCCTCGTGGCACTCTCCCCCACAAGCGATTGTTGACCCAAAAGGGCCTCCGGATGTCAACAATCGCCTAATCGATAATGTCGAAGTGCTGCAGCGCGTTCTTGATGCCGTCGTCGTCCACCGACGTGGTGATATAGTCCGCGATGGCCTTCAGCTTCTCCACGCCGTTGCCCATGGCCACGCCGATGGCCGCGTACTCCAGCATCGGCTTGTCATTCTCGCCATCGCCAAACGCCATGATGTGCGACCTCGTGATGCCCTCGCGGTCCAAGAACTTCTGGATGCCCGCGTCCTTGCCCCCGGTCTTCGCGATGATGTCGATGCCCGTGTCGTTCCAGCTGGTGATGGTGCACTGGTCGAGCATGTTCTCAAGGCGCTGGCGCATCTCGGCGTCGACGAAGGCCAGGCACTGATAGATGGTCTCGCCGTGGTACTCGCCCACCTCAGGAATGGTGCCGTGCGTCTGCATCTGCGTGTTGATGACCACGTCGTCCACGTAGTTGATGTAGCGATGGTCCTCGCCGATCAGCACAAACGGGATGCGGCCGGCCTGGAAGATGCTCACCAGCACCTCAAGCTCGCCCTGGTCGATGGGGTTGCCATCGAACATCTTGCGATCGCGGTCCAGGCAGATGTTACCGTTCAGCGTGAGGTACGCGTCGAAGTCCACGTCATGGATGGGGAGCTTGTCCAGCTCGACGATGTCGCGGCCGGTGGCGATGATGGCCTTGACGCCGCGCGCCTGCGCCGCCTTGATGGCGTCGATAGCGCTCTGTGGAATGATGCCCTGCTTGTGCGAGAGCAGCGTGCCGTCCACGTCAAAGAATAGCGCCTTGATGTTGGAGCCGCCCTCGAGCTCATCGGCCTCGACGTTAATGGCTTCGTTCAGGCCCGTAACGTCGAAGACCTCCATGACGGCGGCGTTGACGTGCGTGACCTTGAAGGACGACCCGCCGAGCTGCTTGACCGCGGCCATGATCACGCGCAGGCCCGACGACGAGACGTAGAGCGTCTCGGACAGGTTCAGCTCAATCTTGCTCGCGCGCTCCATGGCGGCGTCCATGGCCTCACGAAACTCCCCAGACGAGTTGGTGTCGAGCCTTCCGTACGGGGTCACAACAAGCCAGTCGCCGTTCTCGACGCAGTCAACCTTCAACGCCATGACGCCTCCCATCCTCGACGCCGCGAGAGCCCGCGGCGCGTAACCGTTCGTCCAATATCGCTAGTATAGATGCAATTCAGGTACCTGACACATACGGGACTCAGGTGCCTGACAGCTTTGTCTCGTCGCTACCAGCCTTTGCGCATCTGCTTGAGTAGTGCCTCTCTCGTGTTCTCCACCTCGCCGTTGATGACGGAGAAGAGCAGCTCCTCCATGACGCGGCCTACCACCGGCCCAGGCGGAATCTGCAGGCTGTCAATCACGTCCCAGCCGCCGATGGCCAGCTCGCTCGTGCGCAGCGGCGGCTTCTTCAGAATCTCGGCCCGCGTGGCCGCGGTAATGACGTCCAGCTCAACGGCGTAGTGCGCGGCCTTGGGCACCTTGCTCACCGCGTCGCAGCGCTTGATGTCGATGAGCTGGTAGATGAGCGCCTTGGCATCGCCGGGGCAGGCGCGCTCCAGCTTGACGAGCGTTCGGCGCACCGAGCGGCTGTTGGGGAACATGCGGTGGTCGTGGTAACGGATGAGCGTGCAAGCGCGCGCCACAAACTGCTTGGGAAACGCCAGCCGACGCATGATCATCTCGGCCATCTTGGCGCCCACCTTGGGATGCCCGTAGAAGTGGCCGCGACCCGCCGCGTCAACCGTGAAGGTGGCCGGCTTCGCCACGTCGTGCAGAAGCGCCGCCCAGCGAAGCTCGGGCGAAGGAACGCCCGCCGTGAACTCCTCCACCGCGCGGCAGACGCACGCCGTGTGCTCGTACACGTCGTAGGCGTGCCACGGGCTCAGCTGGTCAAAGCCGCGCATAGCCTCAAGCTCGGGGATGGCGGCGCACATGACCTCGGGTTCGTTCATCATGGCCCAAGCCACCTTGCCCGTCTGCACGATGCCGTCCAGCTCTTGCCCAACGCGCTCCTGCGCGATGTTGGCCAGGTCAGGCGCGGCGGCAATCAGCGCCGCGTGCGTGACGGGCTCCACCGTGAAGCCCAGGCGCGCGGCAAAGCGCACGGCACGCAGCACGCGCAGCGCATCCTCCGCAAAGCGGCGGCGCGGGTTTCCCACCGCGCGGATGACGCCCGCGGCAAGGTCTTCTCGCCCGCCGAACGGGTCAAGCAGGCCGCGCTCGGGGTGGTACGCCATCGCGTTGACGGTAAAGTCGCGCCGCTGCAGGTCTTCGGTGATGTCGGTGATGAAGCGCACGCTGTCGGGATGGCGGTGGTCGGTATAGGTGCTCTCCTCGCGGAAGGTGGTGACCTCCACGGGCTGGCCGCCCACCACAGCGGTGACGGTGCCATGGGCGGTGCCAGTCTCGTGCACGGGAATGCCCAGCTTGCGCAGGGTGGAGCGCGTCTGCTGCCAGTGGGCCGACGTGCAGATGTCAACGTCGTGCGAGGGCGCGCCGCGCAACGCGTCGCGCACCCAGCCGCCTACCACCCAGGCCTCAAACCCGGCTTCCTCGAGCGCCTCGAGCACGCGCAAACCGTGGGCGGGAACGTCATACGCTAGACCGTAGGAGGCAAATGACACGGCTGGCCACCTCTCCTCATGTTGTCGACAATGCCAAAAAGTATAGCCGACATGCACGGGCGCGCCCTCGTGCTATGCTCTCTTATGCGAGAAAGTTTGATGATTGAAACAGGAGGATTCATGGACAAGAACAAGTGCGTCATGCCTGACGACCTCGCCGTGTCGCAGGCCGCCTTCCACGCCGAGCGCGCCAACATCATCGCCAAGAACGCCGTGAGCTCGGTGGGCATCCGCGCCGCCGCGCGCACGCCCGAGGGTGTGGCCGCCAACGCGATGAGCTGGGATCTTGAGGTCACGCAGGGCGAGCGGACCGACCAGAAGCGCTCTGGCCGCTGCTGGATGTTCGCGAGCCTGAACACGTTCCGTTACCGCACCATCAAGAAGTACAACCTCAAGACGTTTGAGTTCAGCCAGGCCTATCCCCTCTTCTTTGACAAGCTGGAGAAGAGCAACTGGTTCTTGGAGAACATCCTGGACACGCTGGACGAGCCGCTGCACGGCCGTCTGGTGTCGTACCTGCTGAGCGACCCCGTGGGCGACGGCGGGCAGTGGGACATGTTCCGCGCGCTGACCAAGAAGTACGGCGTGGTGCCCAAGGAGGCCATGCCCGAGACCGCGTGCTCGTCCAACACGCGCGAGATGGACAAGTACCTCACCCGCTACCTGCGCGGATGCGCCAAGCTGCTGCGCGACAGCGCCGAGGCCGGCGTGCGCGGAGACCTGCTGGTGGCGCTGAAGAAGCACATGATGGACGAGGTGTACCACCTGCTGGTCACGTGCCTGGGCGAGCCGCCCGTGTCGTTTGACGTGCGCCTGCGCGACAAGGACGACAACGTGGTGCTGTCGGGCACCTTCACGCCGCAGGAGTTCTTCGCCGAGGCCGTGGACATGGAGCTGAACGATTACGTGAGCCTAATCAGCGCGCCGACGGAGGACAAGCCGTTTGGGCACACCTACACCGTGTCGCGCCTGGGCAACGTGTTTGAGGCGGGCGGCGTGCGCTACCTCAACCTTGAGCCTGCGCGCCTGAAGGAGGTGGCCATCGCCCAGCTGCGTGACGAGCTGCCGGTGTGGTTTGGCTGCGACGTTGACCAGAGCTACGTCCGCGAAGAGGGCATCATGGACCGCGCGGCGCTGGACATCGACACGTTGTTTGGCTTCCCCGTGGAGACGTGCATGGACAAGGCCGCGCGTCTGGACTACGGCGAGTCGATGATGACGCACGCCATGGTGCTTGAGGGCGTGAAGCTGGACGACGACGGGCGCCCCGAGCTGTGGAAGGTTGAGAATAGCTGGGGCAAGGACCACGCGCGCGGCGGCTTTAACACGCTGGCTGACGAGTGGTTTGACGAGTACGTCTACCAGGTGGTTGTTGACAAGAAGTACCTGACGGACGAGGAGCGCGCCGTCTACGAGGGCGAGGCGCCCACCGCGCTGGAACCGTGGGACCCGATGGGCTCGCTGGCCGACTAGCCTCTCACCCATACAAGTGGGACAGGCACCGTAGTTCGGGTTTTCAATAATCCGAACTACGGTGCCTGCCCCACTTGTATGGGTATGGTTAGAACTCCGCGAAGGAAGGGTCGGAGACGAGGCAGAGGTCTTCGCCGTTGGCGAGCTCGCGCATAGCTGCGGTGAAGCGCTCCTCCGTGCCGGCGAGAAACGCGCAGGTCAGTTGCACGTCCTCGGCAAAGATCTGGTCCTTGATCTTGCCGCCGCAGTCGGCGACGAGCCGCTCAACGCGGCCGTAGGCGGAGTACGGGATGACGCAGGTCACGCGCGTCACCAGCGTCATAGTGACAAACTGGCCCGCGGCCTCGGCTGCCGCGACGGCCTCGCGCGTGGCGGTTTCGTAGGCGCGCACCAGGCCGCCTGGGCCCAGGAGCGTTCCGCCAAAGTAGCGCGTCACCACGCAGCAGACGTTAGCCAGGCCAGCGCCGCGTAGCACCTCAAGCGTGGGCATGCCGGCCGTGCGCTGAGGCTCGCCGTCGTCGGAGCAACGCTCGCGACCGTCGGCCAGGATCCACGCCGGGACGTTGTGGCGCGCATCGTGATGGCGGGCGCGAACCTCTTCGATAAAGGCGTTTGCCTCGGCTTCGCTCTCAACATGGCGTAGCTGCGCGATAAAGCGGCTGCGGCGGTCGACAAACTCGCCGCTTGCCTCCGCGCCGGCCTCCAGCGTCACGTATCCCGTTGCCATGCTCGCTCCCCTCTCGCATTGTGCACGCACCAGCATACCATCTGGGGAAGGGAGCTCGTCCCAATGAAGGCCGCCTTTACCGTACCCCTGGGGCCAGCGGTTCCGGACCAAAACGTGC
>DJXA01000189.1 GCA_002449555.1 Atopobiaceae bacterium UBA7016
TCCTGCCGTTTTTGCCGATGAGCGCTGTGCAGCTGCTGTTCCTCAACTTCGTGTACGACCTTACCTGCATCGCGATGCCGTGGGACTCGGTCGACGAGGAGGCGCTGCGCGAGCCGCGCACGTGGGACGCAGGGTCCATCGGCAGCTTCATGCGGTGGATCGGGCCCATCAGCTCGGTGTTTGACATCGTGACGTTCGCGCTGCTGTTCTTGGTGGTGTGCCCGGCCGTGTGCGGCGGCACGTGGGACGAGCTCGCCGGCAACGCGGCCGCGCAGGCGCTCTTCGTAGGCACCTTCCAGGCCGGGTGGCTGCTCGAGAGCATGGTGACGCAGGTGCTGGCCGTGCATCTGCTGCGCACGGAGAAGATGCCGTTTGTGGAGAGCCACGCGAGCTGGCAGATCTGCGCGCTGGGCCTCGCGGGCATCGCCGTGGCTGCGTTCATGTGCCTGACGCCGGCAGGCTACGTCATCGACCTCGCCGTGCTGCCGCTGAGCGCCGTCGGCGCGATTGCGCTGGTGGCTGTTGGGTATGCCGTCAGCGTGCTGTTGGCGCGCCGCGCCTACGTGGCGCGCCACGGGCGTCTGCTGTAGAAGCGTCCCTGCCCCAGACGTAAAAGATTCGGGGCAGGGATTAGCGCGCCATATGATGGGGCATCATAGCGGTATGCACTCTGATGTCGAGGAGGATCATATGGCGTCTGACACTCATGACGTATCGCGCGACCAGTTCATGCTTTCGGGCAGCCTGGCGGACCAGGGATATGACTGGTGGTGGCACTCGTTCACGGGCAGGAACGCCCGCACGGGCGAGGAGCGCGCCTTCTTCGTAGAGTTCTTTACGTGCAACCCCGCGCTTGGCGGCCAGGCCCCTCTCTTTGGCCTGGCACCTGACGGCACGCGCGACGGGCGCAAGCCCTCGTATCTCATGGTGAAGGCGGGCACGTGGGGCAAGGGCGCCAAGCAGCTCCATCGCTTCTTTGGCTGGGATGGGGTCGAGCTTGGCCGAGGCGTGCCGTTCTGGATTGCCGCCGATGACTGCGTCTGCTGCGAGACGGACCTCGTCGGTCGTGTTCGCGTGACGCCGGAGGAGGCCGCGGCCCATCCCGAGTGGATGAGCGACGCCGGCGACCTTGCCTTTGACCTTCACGTGGACAAGCAGATCGCCTTCAACGTGGGCTACGGAGCGAGCGAGCCCATACGCGCCACCGACGCGTTCCAGATGTTCTGGCATGCCGAGGGGCTCAAGACGGCCTACGAGGGTGAGGTGTTCCTTGACGGGGAGCGCTACGTGGTTGACCCTGCCACCTGCTTTGGCTATTCCGACAAGAATTGGGGCAGCGACTTCACCACGCCATGGGTATGGCTGGCGAGCTCTGACCTCACCAGTCGGCTGAGCGGCAGGCGCTTGGAGAACAGCGCCATCGAGATTGGCGGGGGAAGGCCGAAGATTGGCCATCTTGCGCTCGACCGCAAGCTCTTGGGCGAGCTGGTGTATGAGGGGGAGCCCTACGAGTTCAACTTCTCGAAGCTGTGGACGGGAAGCCAGACGCACTTCGCCTGTCACGAGGAGCCCGACCGCGTGGTGTGGCATGTCGAGCAGGAGACCTTCACCGCCCGGCTTGTCACCGACATCGAATGCCCCAAGGACGAGATGCTGCTTATTCGCTATGAGGCGCCGGACGGACAGGTACGGCATACGCGGCTCTGGAACGGCGGGACGGGAAGCGGCCGCGTGCAGCTGTTCGAGCGCGACGGCTTTGAGTGGCAGCTGGTGGACGACCTCGATGTGGCGCACGTGGGCTGCGAGTATGGCGAGTATGACGCCACGAGCCCTTACCAGTGAGACTGGGGGCAAGGGCGTGCAGGCTGTTTCTGCCATCCCAGCCAACGCCATGGTGGTGCTAGACTCTTTCCGGCCACATAACGTACGAGAGAGGGACGTGGCATGGTTTACAACGACATCCTTGAGGCGGTGGGGCACACCCCGCTCATCCGCCTGAACCGCATTCCTGACGCAGACTGCGCCCGCATCTTGGTGAAGTTCGAGGCCACCAACGTCGGCGGCTCCATCAAGACCCGCACGGCGCTGCAGATGGTACGTGCCGCGGAGGCGCGTGGCGACCTGCGCCCCGACTCCATCATCGTAGAGCCTACGAGCGGAAACCAGGGCATCGGCCTCGCGCTTGTCGCGGCCGTGCTGGGCTATCAGGCAAAGATCATCATGCCTGACTCGGTCTCCATCGAGCGCCGCCGCCTGGTGGTGCACTACGGCGCCCAGGTCATCCTCGAGCACGACGACGGCGACATCGGCGAGTGCGTCGACCGCTGCATCAAGCGCGCGCTGCAGATGGCCGAGGAGGACCCGCGCGTCTACGTGCCGCAGCAGTTCGAGAACGTCGACAACCTGTGGGCGCATCGCGAGCACACCGCGGCCGAGATCATCGCCGACGCGGACTCGCGCATCGACGGCTTCTGCTCGGGCATCGGCACGGGCGGCACCATCACCGGCGTGGGCGCGGTGCTGCGCGCCGTCAACCCCGACGTGCGCATCTGGGCGGTGGAGCCTGACCAGGCGGCCATCCTTTCGGGCCGTCCTGTGGGCACGCACCTGCAGATGGGCATTGGCGACGGCATCATCCCCGAGATTCTCGACACGAAGATCTACGACGACATCTGCATCGTCACGGACATCGAGGCGCTTGAGATGGCCCGCCGTCTGGCTCGCGAGGAGGGCCTCATGTGCGGCATCTCGTCCGGCACCAACGTGGTGGCGGCGGTGCGCCTGGCGCGCGAGCTCGGCCCCGGCAAGACCGTGGTCACCATCCTGCCTGACACCGGCGAGCGCTACATCTCAACCAAGCTCTTCTGCGGCGAGGAAGGCATGGCCATCTGACGCAGCGGTGGCCACCAAAGGGCAGCGTAACCGAACGGCAGCCCCTCATGGCTCTTTGGGCCATGAGGGGCTGCTCTTGGTTACGTGGTGCCGGGAAGGCGCTTTGCGGCTAGAACCCGAGGTTGTCGTTCACCAGAATCACGTGGATGCGACCCTCGTGGCGCGAGTAGCGCGTGATGAGGAACTGGCAGCAGATGGTGTCCGGCGACTTGCAGTTGGCGCAGGCACCGGTCTTTGCGCAGGGGGTGTTGAGGCCAAAGCGCTGCGCGTTGATGGGGGCCGCCACGTTGCGGGCGCGCTTCATGGCGCCGTCCAGGTCGCTGCCGCAGACCTTGTTCATGCCCACGATGAGGATGACCTTCTTGGGGCCCTGCGCGATGGCCGACACGCGGTTGGCGTTGCCGTCGATGTTCACCAGCACGCCGTCGTCGGTCATGGCGTTGACGCTCGCGAGGAAGACGTCCGCGTCGTAGGCCGCGAGCATTGCCGCGCGCTTGTCCTCGTACTCGTCGCGGTCGATGAAGTTGTAGTTGCCTTCCTTGATTGCCTGTACCAGGCCAATCTCGTGAGCGCTCATGGCGCCGCCCATGGTGACGGACGAGCCGGGCTCAATGAGCTGCAGCGCCTGCGCAAGTGCCTCCTCTTTGGTGGCGGCATAGTATCCGGTCATGTTGCGCGAAGCCAGCCCCTTGATGACCTTCTGAGCCAGCAGCTCGTTGCGCTTAGTGACAATTGCGTCCATGTGTTCCCCTCTCCAACGACGCGTTTCTGCATACCATACATCCTACGACAAGGATGCCGTGTTCGCGGAGGGTGGCCGTGGCTTTGGCAACCGTCCGTCCATAAAGCTTGGTCACGACGACCCACGCGACATGTACTAGCCGCGCATCTCCACGCAGCACGAGGAGGGCCCCAACCACACGCGCGCCACGATGATCCGCATGGGCAACCTCAAGTACACCATGCGCCTCTACGAGCGCGATACCCTCTACGACCTCGACCTCGATCCGCACGAGCAGGTCAACCGCATTGACGACCCGGCCTATGCCGAGAAGGTTGCCGAGATGCGCGAGCGTCTGCTCACCTGGTATCAGGAGACCGCGGACTGGGTGCCCAACCGCAAGGACATGCGTTAGTACCGTTGTGAAACGGGGCAGGTGTCAAGAGACCTGCCTCACCATCGCTTCCCGTGAAAGCGTTGCGCTCACATTCCCAGCATGGACACGAAAACGTTCAGCGCGCCACAACCCAGCATGACGGGCAAGGGATTCAGCTTCTTCCCATGTATGAGGTAAAAGGCAAAAGCCATGACTGCAACCGCATAGGTCCCGTGCAGGATATCCGCTTGCGCCTCGCTCGGCATGACTGCGTTCATCCCCAGCTTGATCATGGTGGAGACAATGAGCGCCAAAGCCATGCATTTTAACGTGAGGACGATGCTCTGAACCAGGACCGTGTTCTTGTACTTGCGGAAGAGGAACAGCAGCGAGACGGATACGATGCACGGTATGAGGATGCAGCCAAGGGTCGCGGCGATGGCTCCGGGCATGCCCGCAACCTTCATGCCTACAAAGGTGGCGCTGTTGATGAGAATGGGGCCCGGTGTGATTTCGTCCAAAGCGAGCAGGTCGGCAAACTCGGCGTAGGTCATGAAGCCTTCGTTTGAAACCACCTCCTGCTCGACTAAGGGGATGGCTGCATAGGCTCCGCCGAATGCGATGGCTCCGATTCGCAGGAAGGCGATAAAGACGCGCAGGAGGATCATCGAGTCGGTCACGCTTCCTCGACCTCCCCCTTTACGAGCAAAGCTCTTATAGCGCCGGCCACGCCACAACCGACGGCGAGCCACATGATGGAGCAGTTTGTGAGCCGCACATACAGGAAGGCTATCGCCATGACGACGAGCGGGTAGGCGCCCGGCTTCTTTGTGGCGTTGAGGAAGAGTCCGATGCAGACGTCAAGCAACATGGCCACGACGCCCATCTGCATGCCGCGCATGAAGATGGTGACATAGGGATTGCTCACGATGGTTTGATAGAAGATGGAGACAAGCACCATAATCACGAACGGTGGGGTGATGACGCCCCAGACCGCAGCGAGCGAGCCGAGGATACCTGCGCTCTGGAAGCCCACGACCATGGATGAGGTGACTGCCATGGGCCCGGGGCAGCTCTGGGCGATGGCGATGTAGTCGCTCATCTCGTCCTCGGTGAACCATTTGCGCTTGTTGACGAAGTCGTCTCTCATCACGGCGATGATTGCGTAGCCGGAGTTGGCGGTTGCGCTAATGGTTAACGTGGCGAGGAAAAGGGCAATCAACCTGCCGAAGAGTCCGTCACTGCGCTGCGCTTTGTTTGGCATGAGTTCTTATCCCACTCCTTTGTGGTTGCCTCTCCTGTCTACTATAGAAGCACCCGCTCCTGTTCTCTTCGAAGAATCGTTCCGAGGGCGATGCGTCCCGTGGGAATTAGACAGCACGCCGTCCGACCAGCAGCTTGAGGTTATCGCCGGTGGCGCTTGGTACGATTGCGACGGCCATGAGGGAAACGTGGACGATACGTAGACGATGCCTTGCTGTATTGCATAACAGCATGCCCAGCCTGTGCGAGCAGGCTGGGCATGTGCTTAGCGAAGGGTGTATCCCCACGGCCACGATCGGCCAGCCATGGCCCCCTGCGACGTGCTGCAAGCCAGCTTGTCGCAGGGGGCTACGTCGTGCGGGATTGTTGTTCGCCTAGAACCCAAGCACGTCGTTGACCAAGATCACGTGGATGCGGCCCTCGTGGCGCGAGTAGCGCGTGATAAGGAACTGGCAGCAGATGGTGTCGGGTGACTTGCAGTTGGCGCAGGCGCCCGTCTTTGTGCAGGGCGTCGAGAGTCCAAAGCGCTGCGCGTTGATCGGTGCAGCAACGTTGCGGGCGCGCTTCATTCTGCAGCGTGAGCTGCCGGTGAGCGTGTGGGGTACGGCAGAGCCGGGCGCCCACGTTGACGTGCATATTCAGGGTCAGTCTGCCTCATGCGTGGCGGATGACCAGGACAACTGGCGTTGCGTGCTGGAGCCCCTGCATGCCTCGGATGCCGAGACGCTGGAGGTGGCTGCTGGCGAGTGCCACCTCACCTGCTCTGATGTTGCCGTGGGCGAGGTCTTCATCGCCGGTGGCCAGTCAAACATGGAGTTCTGGATGCGCTACGACAAGGAGGTCGAAGAGTACCGCCCCTCCTGCGACAACCCGCGCATCCGCTTCTACGACCAGCCCAAGTGCTCCTACCCAGGCCAGATGGGCGACTTCGACTACTCCAAGGTGGGCATCTGGCGCAAGGCCACGCCCGAGGACCTGGACTACTTCTCGGCCGTTGGTTACTTCTTTGCGCGCGGTCTTGAGATGGTGCTTGATGTGCCCGTGGGCATCGTGGGATGCAACTACGGCGGCACCACATCTGCGGCGTGGATGACGCCCGAGCACGCACGTCTGGTGCAGCCCGAGCTGGCGGCCGCCTTCGATGCCAAGCTGCAGGGGCTCCCCTACGAGGAGCTGCTGGCGCACGGACGCGTCAACGTTGACAAGAACAACAAGGGTTACGCCACGTGGCCCGCTTGGAACGAGTTCTTCCTGCCCAGGACTCCCACCATGGACGAGATTAAGGCCTTTATGGCAAGCGCAGCGCAGAAGGCGTCCGGCCCCGCCGATGTTGGCGGGCTTGAAATTGGTGGCGGGCAGGACTCGTCTCAGGCCGACACCCAGGTCCATCCCGGCATGATGACCCCCACCAAGGAAGCCCCTGGCGCCCTGTTTACCTACATGGTGTTGCCCATCGCGGGCTTTGCCGCGCGCGGCGTGCTGTGGTACCAGGGCGAAAGCGATGACGAGATTGATGGAGCCCAGTGGCGTCACGAAGAGGCGCTGCGCACCGTCATTGCGGACTGGCGCAACGCCTGGCAACGCCCCGATCTGCCCTTCCTGGTGGTTCAGATACCAGGCTTTGGCGAGTGGATGGGAATGGGGCCCAACGACTACCCGACCATTCGCGCCCGCCAGCAGAAGGTGGCTGACACCGACGAGCACGTGTGGCTCTGCTCGGCCACTGACATGGGCGACAAGCACGACATCCATCCCAAGGAGAAGAAGCCCATTGGCGAGCGCCTGGCCCTTCTCGCGATGAACCACCTGCTAGGGATGCCTATCCCAGCGGACGCTCCGCGCTGCGTAGGCGCAGAGCGCAAGGGCTCGTTTGTCGTCCTGCATTTTGAGCACGCCGCGGGTGGCATGGTGATTGCCGGGGCCGAGTGCAATGCGCTCGAGGTCCTGCGCAACGGCGAGTCCGTGCCGTTCAGGGCCGCCGCACGCGGTGACGAGCTGGTCATCATGCTCGAGGGAGTCGATCCTGGCCCGATAGAGGTACGCTTTGCGCAGGACAACTGGTTCCGCACCAACCTCTACAACGGCGCCGAGATTCCCGCGCTGCCGTTTGCCGTAAGTTGCTAAGAGGCTGGTAAGCGCGACGGATCTCGTGAGGTAGTGACTTGCGTTGTTGGCGGGAGGAGCGTCATGAGCAAAGGCGAGCGGCACCCCATGCGGACGGTCATACGGCTCTGCGCGGCCATCCTTGTGGCTTTGGCCTTGACGGTCGCAGGCTACGTGGTCTACCTCAACGTCAACTACACGCGCATCGCGGACGGCATCGAGGTGTCCAACGAGGGCGCCGAGCCCAAGACCGCCGCTCTTGCCAAGGGTGTCACGTATACGGCGCTTACCTACAACGTAGGGTTTGGTGCCTACACGCCGGACTTCTCGTTCTTCATGGAGGAAGGGACCATGAAGGACGGGACGCCGACGCAGGGAGAGCACGGCGTGGCAGCGAGCAAGGAGAGCGTGCTGGCGTGCACCGAGGGCGACATTGCCACGATTACGGCGACAACAGCTGACGGGGCGCCTGACCTTGTCTTGCTGCAGGAAGTGGACCGGGACTCGACAAGGAGCCACCACGTGGATCAGTGCCAGGCCTTCAAGGAGGCGCTTCCCACGTATGGGGCCTTCTATGCCGAGAACTTCCACTGCGGTTACCTGCTCTATCCCTTCCCCGAGTTTCATGGCAGCGTCCACGGAGGTCTGCTCACCCTCTCTGACGTGCAGGGTTCGGCAGTTCGACGCAGTTATCCCATAGACGAGTCGTTCCCGGCGCGCTTCTTTGACCTCGACCGCTGCTTTTTGGTGCAACGCGTTGCGGTAGAAGACGGCCATGAGCTGGTGGTCATCAATAGCCACATGAGCGCCTACGACGAGGGCGGCGTGATCCGTGCGCAGCAGATGGCGCTCGTCATGGGCGTGCTGCGTGAGGAGGCCGCAAAGGGCAACTACGTCATTGCCGGTGGCGACTGGAACCACGCCCTGTGCGACTCTCAGGAGCTGTACGCATCGGAACAGGCGGTGCCGGAATGGATCTCGACCTTTGACGAGTCGGAGCTGCCGGAGGGCTTCAGCGTGGTGCGACCCGACAACCTGGAGGAGGTCGCGACGTGCCGAGGCAGCGACCTGCCGTATGTGGAGGGCGTCTCGTACCGTGTGACCTGCGACGGGTTTATCGTGTCAAGCAACGTGCAGGCCGTGGCGACCACCATCGACACGGGCTATGCCACGAGCGACCACAACCCAGTGCTCCTCATGTTCACGCTGGCATAAGGCTGTGCGAGAGCCGTCGAGCTGAACGGGACTATGGCAAAGCAATCGCGCGCGAGACTGCCGTGACGTGCTATTCGTCCACGGGGTCAAAGAGGCCGAGCGTGACGCAGGCGTTCCAGATGCCGTCGGTGATGACGTCCTCGGTCACCATGTCCGCGAGCGCCTTGACCTCGTCGCAGGCGTTGCCCATGGCCACCTTGTACCAGCCGTCCACGAACATGCTCACGTCGTTCATCGCGTCGCCGAAGACGATGACGTCCGAGTAGTCGGCGCCCAGATGGTCCATGATCTTGCGGATGCCAAACGCCTTGTCGGCGGGCTCAACGAAGATGTACTCCTTGTGGAAGCGGCACCACGGCAGCTCCTTCAGCGTCTCGAGCTTCTGCTCGTCGGGCGCGTAGCAGGCCACGTAGGCCTTATAGATGTCCGGGTAGTTCTCTGGGTCAAGGCCCGGCACCACGCGCGAGTCCATGTACACGTCGTGCGTGAACTCCGTGAAACGGTCGTCCGGCACGAAGCGCGTGACGGAGTTCTCCACCTGGATGCCCCAGGGGAAGCCCTTCTCCTGGCACTCGCGCACGAGGGCGATCATCTTGTCGCGCGGCAGCGGCGTGATGCCCAGAAGCTCGCCGTCGATGGTGACGCCGTAGCCGCCGTCAGAGACCATGTTCTCAAAGCCCATGTCGCGCATCATGTCCACCGCCATGGCCTGGCTTCGGCCCGTCGAGATGGCCACGAAGTGCCCCGCCTGCCGGACCTTGTCAAGCGCCATGCGCGTGGTGGTGGGGATGAACGTCTCGCCGTATCCGCCGGCGGCCAGCGTGCCGTCGATGTCAAAGAACAGGTAGCG
>DJXA01000019.1 GCA_002449555.1 Atopobiaceae bacterium UBA7016
GAGCCTGCCACCACGTTCCTGGGCTCGCGCAAGACGAGCGTCCTCACACGTAACCGCGACAACGCCGCGCAGCAGCGTGCGGAGCAGCTCGACCAGACGATGCTCGTCCCGCTGCAGCGGCTTCGCCATCCTGAGCTGGATGCGGAGACGGCACTTCCCGCCAGCGAGGTCATCGAGCGCCAGGATGCCCTGTTCTCCTCATTGGAGGAGGACGAGCCCGTGGTGCCGCCCACGCTTACGTCGCCTGCCAAGAAGCAGGAGCCGGCCGTGCCCGACTTCCTGCAGCAGGGCAAGCGCAGCCGCGCCAAGACGCGCGCGGGTGTCGAGGTGCCCGAACAGCCGAAGGCGAAGCACAAGGCCGCGCCCAAGGCGCGCAAAGCTGCGGAGAAGCCCCTTCCGCAGAGGGTGGCTGAGCGCCCGGGCGAGCAAGACGAGGCCTACGAGCTGCCGCCCTTCTCGATGCTGTCCTCCAACCCTAACAGCGCCTCCAGCGCAAGTTCGCAGGAGGAGCTCGAGGAGACGATGCGTCGCCTGCAGTCCACGCTTGCCGAGTTTGGCCTGACGAGCCGCGTGGTTGACTACACGTCCGGCCCGCTCGTCACTACCTTCCAGGTCGAGATGGGCGAGGGCGAGCGCGTCAACAAGATCACCAACCTGCAGGACGACATTGCGCTTTCGCTGGCCGCCAAGTCGGTGCGTATCTTCGCGCCCATCCCCGGCACGAGCCGCGTGGGCATCGAAATCCCCAACAAGACGCGCCAGAACGTGCATCTGGGCGACGTGCTTCCGTATGCGAGCGGTGGCCCTCTGCAGTTTGCCATCGGCCGCGACGCCGAGGGCCGTGCCGTCACGGCCGACCTCGCCGCCATGCCGCACCTGCTTGTGGCGGGTGCCACCGGTTCGGGCAAGTCCGTGATGATCAACTCGCTCATCATGTCGCTTCTCATGCGCGACACGCCCAAGCAGGTGCGCCTCATCCTCGTGGACCCGAAGCGCGTCGAGTTCTCGGGCTACAACGGCCTTCCGCACCTCTACGTGCCCGTCGTCACCGAGCCCCGACAAGCGGCCAGCGCCCTGCAGTGGGCCGTGTCCGAGATGGAGCGCCGCCTGAAGGTGTTCGAGCGCGCCGGCGCCCGCAACATCAACGTGTACAACGACATGTGCGTGAACGGCAAGCTGGCAGAGATGGACAACCCGCCCGAGCCCATGCCGTACATGGTCATCATCATCGACGAGCTGGCTGACCTCATGATGGTTGCCGGCAAGGACGTCGAGGCCTCCATCGTGCGTATCGCGCAGCTGGCCCGTGCTGCAGGCATCCACCTCGTCCTCGCGACGCAGCGCCCCTCGGCAAACGTCGTCACGGGCCTCATCAAGTCCAATATCGAGACCCGCATCGCGCTTTCGGTCGCCTCGGGCACCGACTCACGCGTCATTCTTGACCAGGTGGGTGCGCAGCGCCTGCTGGGCAACGGCGACATGCTCTTCAAGGAGCGCGGCGGACTTCCGCGCCGCGTCCTCGGCTGCTACGTCTCTGACCCTGAGATCGAGGAAGTGGTCGACTTCATTCGCGCGCAGGGCGAGCCCGACTACCACGAGGAAATCCTCTCGGCCGTCGTTCCTGGACAGCCTGGCGGTGGCTCCTCGTCCGACGTGGGCGACGATGACGACCCGCTGGTGTGGGAAGCCGCGCAAATAGTCGTGGAATCTCAGCTAGGTTCCACCTCTGGCCTGCAGCGCAGGCTCAAGGTGGGATACGCTAGAGCTGGTAGAATTATGGACATGCTTGAGGCGAAGGGGGTCGTCGGTCCGCCCGACGGATCCAAGCCTCGTGAGGTTCTGCTTGACATGGAAGGTCTTGAGGAGCTTCGACTCCTCGATCAGCAATATAGGGAGGTGTAGCCCATGCCGCGGCCGCGTTTCAGTGAGATGCTCGTCACCAGAAGAAGGCAGCTGGGCCTCTCGATTTCGCAGGCTTCTCAGGTATTGAGGCTGAAGGAGCAGGTGCTTATCGCCTTCGAGGAGGGCGACTTCGACCACATTCCCAAGAGCGGCTACGCCCAGGGGATGCTTTCCTCGTACGCACGCTACCTGGGGCTCAATCCTCGCCAGGTAGTCAACCAGTTCCAGGCTGACCTGAATGACTACGTGAAGGACATGCAGTCGTCGATGCCCGATGACTACGACGAGACCGACACGTATCTTTCGCCGCGCAAGTACCTGCCCACGTCGGGCGGGCCGGCGGGAGACCTCGGCGCCTTCGCGACCACATCGCAGCCGCACTCGCGGCAGCAGTCGAGCCCGCTGGTCACGCGCCGTTACGTGGGGTCGCTCCATGACGAGCAGGATCGCGCCTACGGCTACGACGTGGATCAGATCTACGTTGACCAGACGCAGGTGGCTCCCGCCGCGGGTCCCGCGGCTGCCGCTGGCTACACGACCCAGCGGACGCGCGCGGCGTCGACGCGTGCGCGCAGGCGTACGTCCTCAAGGGGCGGAAGCGGTCGTGACAACGTCACGACGCGTCGCGTCACCACCTCGTCTCGTGCTGCTGATGCGTATGACGACCAGGTCATCGACTACGAGCCCCAGGTGAGCCGCAACGCTCGTGGTGGCCAGCGCTCGGCGCCGCGTCGCCGTGGCGGGCTGGTGGGCTCGGTCATCGCGTACTTCTCTGACACCAAGCGCCTCATCGCGGCAGCTGGTGTGTTGCTGACGCTCGTGCTCATTGGCGGCATCGTGTTCGCTGTTCGTTCGTGCAGCTCAAAGGAGCCGACCGACAGCGGCAAGACCGTTCCCGTGACCCAGAGCGACACCGCGGCGAACACCACGGACCAGAACGCGACGGGGAACGCTGCGACCAACGTCGACGCCACGGCGCAGGGGTCCGACGCCGCAGCAACCGCAACCACGCCTGAGGGCCAGGATGCCGCCGCCACCGGCGCAAACGCGGGCGCCGCGGCAGGGAAGACCACCACGGCCACCACGACTCCGCAGCAGACTCTCGTCGAGGTGAAGGTAGAGGCCGGACAGGTCTCGTGGGTCGAGGTGCTATGCGACGGCGAGAGCAAGATCGCCACGACGGTCACCGGTCCGTGGAGCGCGTCCTACGACGTGCACGAGTCCATCACCATCGAGGTTGCCGACACGGCGGCCGTGGTGGTTACCGAAAACGGCAAGCAGCGCCAGTTTGACACCAAGGCCTCGGGCATTGGCACCATGACCATCCAGGGCACCCCGCTTCCCGAGAAGACGGGAGACGATGCCACCAAGAAGGATGAGGACACCGGCGCCGAGAAGACCGAGAAGAAGGACGAGGACACGCAGAAGTCGAGCGGCTTCGACGACAGCGGTGACGAGTTCCTCTACAACTATGACGGCTACGACATCTACTACAACGCGGAGAACGATCTGTACTACTTCTTCGACGAGAACGGCAACAAGTTCAACGCTGCCGACGGATCGCCGCTCTAGACTCCGCACAGAGGGGGAACCATGGCTAAGGAAGCCAGTTTTGATGTGGTCTCGCAGGTTGACCTGCAGGAAGTTGACAACGCCTACCAGCAGTGCGCCCGCGAGCTGACGCAACGCTATGACCTCAAGGGATCGGGCGCGACCATCGACTTCTCCAAGAAGGACGCGGTCTTCACGGTCGCGGCGCCTTCTGAGTTCGTGGCGAGCCAGGTGATCGACGTTCTGGGCACCAAGCTCGTGCGTCGTGGCATCGACCTGAAGGCCGTGAAGTGGGCAGATCCCGTGGCGGCCGCCGGCATGTCGGTGCGTCAGCGCGGCTCGGTGGTGCAGGGCATCGACCAGGACACCGCCAAGAAGATCGCGAAGGACATTCGTGACCTCAAGCTCAAGTGCAAGCCGACGGTTGAGGGCGACAAGCTGCGCGTGAGCTCTGCCTCGCGCGACGTTCTGCAGCAGGTCATCGCCTTCCTGAAGGACCAGGACTACGGCCAGCCGCTGCAGTACGTCAACTATCGATAATCAGTTTCATACAAGGACGGCCGGGAGAGGGTGCACATGGCCCAAGTTCTGTATGTGACGCTTGGCTGCGCAAAGAATGAGGTCGATACCGATCGCATGCGCGCTTTGCTGAGCGGCGCTGGCTTTGACGAGGCGTTTGAGGTTGAGGACGCCGACGTCATCATCGTGAATACCTGCTCGTTCCTCGCGTCTGCGACGAGCGAGTCCATCGAGGCGACGCTCGAGCTTGCCGACGCGGTGGCCGAGGGCGT
>DJXA01000195.1 GCA_002449555.1 Atopobiaceae bacterium UBA7016
CTGCCAGCGCGCGCCGTCGTGGACGGTGAGCAGCTCCACGTGGCCCGTGCGCCAGAGCACGTCGCCCGCGACGGCGCCCGCGACGTCCACCTCGGCCCACGCGCCCGTGCCGAGCATCTCGCCCAGCATGTCGCCCGTCCAGCTCGCGCCGCCCGTGGGCACGCCGAGCGCGTCGTAGATGCCGATCACGCCCGCCGAGCAGTCGTGGTCGCCGCCCGCCAGCTGGACGATTGAGCCGTCCGAAAGGCGCAATTCCTCCCACGAGCCGTCGCCCCACCTGCGCGGCTGCGAGTAGCCGTGCGCGTCGTGGTCGCAGAAGTGCCGCATGCACTCGGCGGCGGCCTCGCCGTACCCGAGCATGGCTAGACGCCCAGCTTCTTGCAGATGGCGTCGACCTTCTTGCAGATGGCGTCGACCTTCTTGGCGAGCTGCTCGATGTAGACGAATGCCCAGTGGACGGCGTTGTACATGTTCAGGTTGCGCTTCTTGTCCTTGTCGCCGTAGACGTAGCCAGCGCACTCCTCCGCGCACATCTTGGCGAGCTTCCTCATCTCCGCGTCGGTCATCTCTTCCTCCTCGTATCCGTTGAGCCCGCGCTCGCGCACGAGCGTCGGGTAGTCCTTGTAGGCGTAGTCCTGGTCGATGGCCGCGAAGCCAGCCATGGACGTGGGCCTGAGCACGTTGGTCGAGCCGCCGAACTGCCACATGCCGTTGCGCATCGTCGGGCGCGAGTCCGACCAGTCGCAAATCCACAGCTCGTAGGGGTCTAGCGCCCTGCCGCACGGCCCCAGCAGCCACGACCACGAGTAGACGCCCGCCAGCCATCCAGCGCCCGCGAGCGCCGCGCAGAAGGCGTCGATGGTGGACGCCAGCGTGTCGGGGTCGGTGGACGCCATGGACGCGTGGCGCGAGTCCTCGACGTCCAAGTAGACGGGGTATTCGAGCTTGCGGCCTTTGAGCAGCGACAGTGCGTAGCGGGCCTCGGCGCGGGCCTCGTCGGGCGTGTGGGCGGCAGAGAAGAAGTAGGCGCCCATCGGCATGCCCAGCCGCTTGCACTCGCCGTAGAACTCGCCGAAGCTCGCGTCCTCGTAGAGTCCCGCGTCCGCGCCGCCGAGCCTCGCGATCACGAACTCCGCGCCCTCGTCGCGCAGCCGCTGGATGCTGATGCCGCCCTGCCACTCAGACAGGTCGACCCCGAACGCCCTCATGACGTGCCGTCCTTATGCAGCCCCTCCTTGGAGCGCAGAAGCATCTTGTACCACTCCGCCTCCGACACCTCGGGGTGCATCTCCGCGAATATCTCCAGCAGCGACCACAGCTCCATGAGGGCGAGGGATGCCACCACCGTCATGAGCACGGGTTGGAAGCCCAGCTCCAAGCCGCCAAGGAGCATGGCGTCCACCACGTCTGCGGCGACCACCATGCCGAAGTTGCTCAGCTTGCGCATGAGGCCCGCGCGGAACTCGTGGGAGCTGAAATTGTGCTGCACGAACATCGCGTTCAAGACGCCGAAGAGCACGTCGAGCAGGGCGAGCACCATCAGGGCGATGATGCCCACCTGCGCCTTGGTGTCGAGGATTGGCGCGACGAAGTAGCCGAGGGGGTTCACCTGTTCCATTACTCGGCCTCCGTCTCTGCCTCAATCGGCGTCAGCACGAACCCGCCGTCGGCGTCGCGCGTGATGGTGTGGGTCGGGTTCAGCATGCGGTCGAGCATGTTCCAGCCCTCGATTTTGCCGATGGAGAGCGCCGTGTACTCGCGGCCCCCGTTGTACTGGCACAGGTCGAGGTTGCCGTCACCAGACACGTCGTAGCGCACAATCTCGCCCTTTTTCGTCTGGTAGCCCTGTGTCCAGATGACATAGGCATCCGTGGGGTGCTCAAGCTCGAAGATTCGGCCCTCCAGCTCGCGGAGCTTGGCGAGCACGTCCACCTGCGCGGACTCGCGGGCGCTCTCCGCTGCGAGCGTGCGCAGCTCGTCGCGCTGGTCGGTCGTGATGCGGCCCTCCACCCAGCAGCGGTCAATGCGCTGCTCCATGTCCTCAAGGGCGTAGTCACCGAAGGCGATGCAGGTTTTCAGGCTCTGGTAGTAGTCAAGCATGGTTCCTCCTTTAGTTGGTCGCTAGCTCTGCGATTGCCGCCTCAATCCGCTCGACGGCTATGGTCACGTCGCGCTCGTAGTCCAGCTCTATGTCCGTCGCGGGGGTGCAGCTCGCCCACGAGGTGAGGTCTGGCGCGGGCATGGACGGGAGCGAGACGGTGCCGAGAGATATCTCCTGCGGTGTTCGCAGCGGGTACAGGATTTCTGCCCCTGCGTAGGCCGTGAGCACCTCAGCGGCCGTCTCGACCTCCGCGAAGAGGGCGAGCGTCGTACCAGCGATGTAGACGTGGGCTATCTGCTCGGTCTGCTGCCATTTGAAGATGGCGTGCGTGCACAAGCCTTGTCCCGCATTGCCCCACTGCGCTGTACGTGCCTGCATTTCCTCCGTGACCGCGTTGTTGGACACTACGCGGCGATAGCTCCCATACTTCGTGGAGCTGCTCGCCGACTCGCTGCCCGTGACCGTGTAGCTCCCAACCCTCTGCACCAGCGTCACGTTGCCGTCCGCGTCCACCCTCAGCTCGTCGTGCGTGCCGTCTGGCAGCGAGCGCAGCGCGTGGCCCTGCAAGGGGATGGGGGTGGTGAAGCCGACGTAGGGCTGGTATGGCGTGGTGGTGGAGCCAAGTTCGAGCTGGAAATTGGTGAGCGTGCATGCCGTTCCCACGTAGAGCTTTAGACTCTCTACGTCCCTGCTCGGGTTCACGGCTGCTGAGACGCGACCCGTATTGAGCACGACCACTGGCTGCGTCACAAGCGTCCCGCTCTGGTCGTACATCAGGAGCTGCGCGTTGTTGTTCGACCCTGACGTGAAGCTCACCACGTCGAACGAGAATGTGTACTGCCCCGCTGGGACGTGCATTGCCGACTTTGCTAAAAGGTCGCCCGCCGACGTGCGCGAGTACTCCTGCCCGAACGACCACAGGTTTCTCCCCACCGCATAAAGCCCGACGCATCCATAGGGGACGTAGGGATGAGCTGCGGAGCCTCTCGCAAGCCTGATGTTCCTGTACGTTCCCGCCTCCGTCGAGAAAATCTTGAAGTACGGCATTGGCTGGTTGACGGTGAATGTGATCGTCTTGGTCGCGAGGGACTGCGTAGTAATGATGGTCTGGCCCGTGCTGGACTCGACCGAGTTGTAGATTGCTTGCCAGTTACCGCTGGTTAGCTCCGTCTCGAAGCTGAGCGTGTAGGTACCTGCTGGCAGGTTCACGAGGGTCATGGGGTAAAATGCCCCCGCACTCGCGATGGTGACCGTCTCCGTGTTTCCAGAAAGCAAATTGGCTGTCTCCACGCTCTGAATCGCCACGGGCGCGTCTGGCGTGGGCGTGCCGTCCTGCACGCTCTTGCCGTCCACCACGAGCGCGACGGGCGGGGCGGCGTAGGCGTCCGATGCCGTGACCACGGGGGCGGTGACGAGGCGGTGGAGCTTGTTGTTGAGGCGCTGCTTG
>DJXA01000166.1:0-4804 GCA_002449555.1 Atopobiaceae bacterium UBA7016
GTGCCGTCGAGCGCCCCGGCCATCATTTGAAAGCTTCTGAGCCCACACTCCGCCGCACGCTCCGCAAGTGACGTGTCCATGCAGAGTACGTCAAGCAGATCGCCGTTGGCAAAATCCCGCGTAATGCGCTCATCAAACTGGGGCCCTTCGGGAACGAAACCGTACGGCCCGTCGTCAAGCAGCTTATGCGAAAGGTCTCCCGAGGCAACGTATACCACGCGCCTGCCCAGCAATTTCGCGGCCTCCTGAACGGCCATGCCCAATCGGTAGTGCTCGGCCGCCGAGAACCCTGAGAGGCCAATGCGCACCAGTTCAAAGCCGGTATAGTGCTTCTCGATGAAGTGCAGCGGAATCATGGTCGCATGGTCAAGCCGCGGGTCGCGCTCGTAATCTGTGCCTGCAGAGATGCCCTCTCGCTCGCAAATCTCACAGAGCTGCGCCACGAGATTCGTGTCGTAACGAGCCGCATACGCGGCGCGCGGAGCCCCATACTGCGCAAAGCTGCCCCGCGCCGAGCTTCCCGGAGAGATTAGAAAGTAGTCGCGATAGAGCGTGGTGTGAGGTGATGACACCACAATGGTGTCGGGCTTAAGCGCAGCGATGCGCCGACCCACCTCCTCGTACGCGTCGACTGTTGCCTGAATGGTACGCTCGCGTCCCTTACCCACCTCAGGAATGATGAGTGGCGGATGGGGCACCGCAAATGCGCCGACGATAGCCATGGCCAGTCTCCTCTCGACACGTCGAGTGTAACCCCACTCTCAACCATCGCGCAATTTCGGTCCCTGACTCCTAAATTGCGTTAGCGGCGGAGGCGGGCGAGGAGGGCGTCTCCTGCTTCGGAAACGATGATGGCGAGGAAGATCATCGAGAAGCCCAGCAGCATGCGCACGGTCACGTGCTCGTTGTACAGCGCGACGCTCGCCGCCACGCCAAATGGCGCCTCGAGCGCCGAGATGACCGCACCTTCAGCCGGGTCGACGTGCATCATGCCGTGGTTGATGGCCCAGAAGTCGAAGCACGAGCACACGAGTACGAGAAACGCCATGGACCCCACATCGGCAAGCGTCGGCGAAGGCATCACAAACCCCCGCTCAAACACCAGAGTCGTCAGCAATGACGCAATGGCCATAATGATAAACTCCAGCGTGGTCACCACCAGCGAGTCGGCACCCTCACCCCATCGCGCCAAGCACGCGTACTGATCCGCGTAGCACACGGCGCCGGCCAACGTCAGCAGGTCTCCCAAGTTGAACCCCGCCTCGCCGTCCACGGCAATGAGGCCGATGCCCAGCACGCAGATGGCACCCGCCAGCACATGCCGCGCAGTGGGACGCTCCCCCACAATCAGCCACACCGCAAAGGGCACCATGACGCAGTAACATCCCGTGAAGAAGGAGTTCTTGCCGGGCGTTGTCAGCGACAGGCCCAGCGTCTGCACGGCATAAGCGGCAAAGTTGAGAAGGCCCAGCAAGAGGCCAAGCTTCAGCGTTCTGCTGCTACGCAGCGCACGCTTCAGCGCCGGCCATGCCACGATGACCATCACCGCGGAGGCAAGCGCATAACGTATCGCGAGCAACCGAAACACTGGCAGCTTGCTGACCAGGTCCTTCATGACAATGAAGGACAGGCCCCACGAAGCTGCGGCTACAAGGATGAGAAGCTTATTGAAGCCAGGGTGCTCAAGAAGCTTTTCCTGTTGAGCGTGCGCGGTCATGCATCACCACCGGTGTCTATGAGACATATGCGGTCTCAAACCATGCCGCAAAACAACCGTGCACTCGCCGCCCGTTAACCAAGTCTTTTCAGACGCCTCATGAGGCGATCGCGTGCTCAAAGATCGCCGCATAGGCCGTAAGCAGCCGGTCCATGCTGCACGCCGCATTGGCGGGACTCGTGGAAGGAAGCCGCGTAGCCGGAAGGCCGCACTCCTGCTCGCACCCAAGCCGCCGATAGAGCTCGTGCGCCTTCGCGCCGGTGCAGAACACCGCCTCGACGGGCGCGTGCTTCGTGATGAGCGACAACTTGTTGGGCCGAGCGTTGCGGATGCTGGTGTCGGAGGCTCCCTCTATGTCGCACTCCGCGATCACGTCCCAAAGCGCAATGCCGTGACGCAGGCAAAACGAGCGCTTCTCGTCATTGGTGGCAGGCAGCTCCTCGCCTGCTAGCTGCGCGAGCACCCGCCAAAAGCGATTCTGGGGATGCCCGTAGTTGAACTGCCCCTCGCGCGATTTGGGACTGGGAAAGGAGCCCAGCACCAGCACGCGACTGTGCTCGTCAAACGTTGGCGGTATGGAATGCACCAAATGCTCCACAGCGGCCCCTTCCGTTACGTGTTCCGCACGCTCGCACGACGGTAATTCTACCCTGCGTTACCATGGAGGCGTCACTTCGCCCAGGAAGGAACGCCATGAACGTCGTCTTCATCTCCCCGCAGTTCCCCGACACCTACTGGAACTGGTGCGACCGCCTGCGCAGGAACGGCGCCACCGTGCTGGGCATTGGCGACACACCCTACGACGCGACTGCGCCCGAGCTGCGCGCCTCGCTTGATGAGTACTACTATGTCCCGTCGCTTGAGGACTACGACCAGGTGTTCCGCGCCGTGGCGTTCTTCTCGTGGAAGTACGGCAAGGTTAATTGGCTCGAATCGCAGAACGAGTACTGGCTGAGTCAGGACGCGCGCCTGCGCGACGACTTCCATATCACCACTGGCGCTGGTGCCGCGCAGATGGCCCAGTGGCAGTCAAAGGCCCATATGAAGCCGCTCTATGCCGCCGCCGGCGTGCCCACCGCGCGGCAGGTGCTCCTCGCTGACCGCGATGCCGTCCGCACCTTTGCGCAGACGGTGGGCTATCCCCTCTTTGCCAAGCCGGAACGCGGCGTGGGAGCATCCGGCACCTTCAAGCTGGCGGACGAGGCGGCGCTGGAGGCCCTGCTCGCCCGTGACCTCGCCGAGCCGTACGTGCTTGAGGAGTTCGTGACGGGTGACATCTGCTCCTATGAGGCCATTATCGATCGCGCGGGCAACCCGCTCTTCGAGAACCAGTCAGAGTACCCCGACGACATCGCCTCCACGGTGGAGGACCAGCTCGACGTGTGGTACTACACCTGCCCCACCGTCGACCCAGAGCTCTCCCGCCTTGCTCGCGCAACGGTCAAGGCCTTCGGCATCACCAACCGCTTCGTCCACATGGAGTTCTTCCGCCTGACGGCGGACAAGTCAGGCCTCGGCAAAACCGGCGACTACGTGGGCCTTGAGGTCAACGTGCGCGCTCCGGGCGGCTATGACCCCGACATGGTCAACTTCGCCCACTCCTTTGACTTGTACCAGATCTGGGCCGACATGGTCACCACGGGCACGTCAACACATGCGGCTGACGGCGAGACCTTCTTCTGCGTTTACGCCTCACAGCGCGACTGCCACACCTATGCGCACACGCACGAGGACATCATGGCGCGCTACGGCAGCGACGTCTGCATGCAGGGCCGCATGGCCGATGCGCTCTCGGACGACCTCGGCAACACCTTCTACATGGTGCGCCTAAAGAGCCTCGACGAGGGCAAACGCTTTGCCGCCTACGTGCACGAGCGCGCCTAACCTGCCAACCAAAAGCCCACCAAACGGGACGGGCCCCAACGGGAATTCCCATCGGAGCCCGTCCCGTTTGGATAACTGCCGTTAGCCGAGGTCAGCGCCGTTGCTCTCGCAGACCTTCTTGTACCAGTAGAAGCTGTCCTTGCGCTCGCGGTGCAGGTCGCCGTTGCCGTCGTTGTCCTTGTCGACGTAGATGAAGCCGTAGCGCTTCTTCATCTCGCCGGTGGAGGCGGACACGAGGTCGATGCAGCCCCACATGGTGTAGCCCATCAGGTCGACGCCGTCCTGAATGGCGTTAGCCATCTCGATGATGTGCTTGCGCATGTAGTCGATGCGGTAGTCGTCGTGGAACTTGCCGTCCTCGGCCTTCTCGTCCACGGCACCAAGACCGTTCTCCACGATCATCAGCGGAATCTGGTAGCGGTCGTACACCGTCTCGAGGTAGTAGCGCAGGCCCTTCGGATCGATGGTCCAGCCCCAATCACTCGCCTCAAGGTAAGGATTGGGCACGCCACCAAAGAGGTTGCCGGCACCCTTGGTCTTGGCGGGGTCGGTAGAAACGGTGTTGGACTGGTAGTAGCTGAAGCTGTAGAAGTCCACCGTGCCGGCCTTGAGCACATCAGCGTCACGCTCGGCCAACGCCTGAAGCTGGTCGGCCACGCCCGCGGGCTCCCACACCTGATGGCGCGCCCATGCCGGGTAGGCACCGCGCACCTGCACGTCGCCGCAGTAGAAGTTGAAGGCGCGGTCGCCCTCAAGGGCAGCAATGACATCGTCGGGGTTGCAGGTATGCGGATAGTTGGCGGAGCCAGCAATCATGCAGCCCACCTTGTTCTCGGGGTCGATCTTGTGGGCCAGCTGCACGGCCTTTGCCGAGGCGACGAACTGGTTGTGCAGACCCGTGAAGCGGCGCAGCGGATCATCCCACCACGAACCGTCGGAGAAGACCTCCCAGTCCTTGGGCGGCAGGATGCCCAAGCCATACACGCTGCCGAAGGCACCCATCATGGCGCAGTTGATCTCATTGAACGTGAGCCAGTACTTGACCAGGCCCTTGTACTCGGTGAAGAGCGTCTCGCAGAAGCGCAGCCACAGGTCGATGACCTTGGGGTTGTCCCAGCCACCGTACTTGTGCGACAGCGCCAGCGGGAACTCGTAGTGGCTGATGGTGACCAAGGGCTCGATGCCGTTGCGCTTGCACGCCTC
>DJXA01000166.1:5004-8546 GCA_002449555.1 Atopobiaceae bacterium UBA7016
TCGATGTCCTCCTCAAAGTGGTGGTAGAAGTCAATGGCCTCGTGGCTGGGGTAGTAGATGCCCTCCTTTACGCCCTCCGGCGTGATCACGCGGGACTTGTCAACCGTGCCGCCCGTAATGACGTCGGGTACGCTCAGGCCCTTGCCGTCGGCGTCATAGCCGCCCTCAAACTGGTTTGCTGCCGTCGCTCCACCCCAGAGGAACCCCTCGGGAAACTTGAAGTTTGCCATGTGACCTTCCCTTCGTCGCAATTGATACGTGAGCCAATCATAACAGGACGAAGCGTGTCCCTCATTCCGATTGCTCACCGACAAAAGCGTTGACTTAAGACATAGTCCAGAGGACTCATACCGCCGCTATACTTCTTGCGGGCATTATATTGTTATATTGTTATAGTTTGAACCAGCGCTATACTCTCTACCCGTTCGAAAAGATATCGGAGGAGCGATGGCCGCAGCCAACCCTTTTACCCCGTCCTTCGGCGGAAAGCCGGAACACTTCTTTGGTCGCGAAACGCTCCTCACGCGCATGAGGGAGGCTCTTGATGGCGCTGACTCACCAGACCGCGTGCTGTTCATCACGGGCACACGTGGCTGCGGAAAGACCGCATTGCTTGAACGGCTGTCCTTGCTCGCCTCAGAGTCATCGTGGCTGACTATTGACGTACATAGCACCACGGCGGTAAGAGACATCCTGGAGGGACTCACGAGCCAGACCCCCACCGTCTCGGCAAAGCTCGAACCGAAGATATCGGCTCTCGGCGCAAGCGTGAGCCTTGGCGAAGTGAACGCGTCACGCGTGGGCTCATTGTCCAAGAACCTCACAAGCGCACTTCTCGCACGCTGTGAGACGCTCGGCGGAAAACGAGGCATATTCATCACCATCGACGAAATCCAGAAGATTTCGGAAGCAGATATGGAGCAGATTTGTGCCGCCGTACAAATGGCTCGTCGCAAGGGCCAACCCGTAGCGCTCATGCTTGCAGGCCTTCCCGGCGCAAAGGAAAAGGTGGCCGCATACCAAGGCTGCACCTTCATGCAACGAGCAAAAGACGAACAGATTGGCAGCCTACTCGTGAGCGAGACAGTGCAGGCCTTTACGTCCCTCTTCGCCCTCGTGCCAGATCTCGTCGTCTCCGAGGATACCATCTGGGCAGCCTCAGCGATGAGCCAGGGGTACCCCTATCTCGTGCAGCTGGTGGGATACCATCTTGTCCAATTTGTGAGAGACCTCTATCCGGTGGGCGTGATTCAGGTGCTTCCCGAACACGTCTCGGCTATTGCTGAGCAGGTATACGAGACGTATCGAAATGACGTGCTCGTTCCTTCGACACGCACCTTAGGAGATGAGTCTCGGGCGTACCTCGCCGTCATGTCCACGTTGCTGGATGACGACGGCATAGCGGCAACCGGCGCTACTGCGAAGGCCTTGGGAAAGGAAACCTCGCAGCTCAGCACCTGCCGTCAGCGCCTCATCAGTCGCAGGCTCATTCGCTCTGAAGGATACGGCAAGGTCCGCTTTGCCCTGCCATACCTCTCGCGCTACGCCGTCGAGAGGGCGAAGGACACGGCTCGCCCAACCTTCGACGAATGGAAGACGCGATAGGGGCACCGTCTCGATTAATGGGTATCCTAAAGGCGGATGCGTAACCTATGCCACAAGGAGGCAAGCATGGGTAGAGGTGGAGGAGCCGGCGGAAGCCGCAGCGCGGGTAACTCGCACACTTTCAGGAGCAGCAGCCACAGCTCAAGCGGCAGAAGCTCCGCGAGCTTCTCGTCGGGAAGAAGCCGCGGGTACGGCAGCTCGTCCTCGTCACGTTCCAGTAGCAGTTCGCGAAGCTCGTTTGGCACATCGCGTGCGCAGGTTCCCTATGAGGAACCGCGGCGCACGGGCAGCATGTGGGGCCGTGTTCCCCTGTTTGCTTGGATGCCGCGCAGGAGCTATTACGGGGGCGGCTACGGCGATCCTTACGGAGGAGGCTACGGAACCCCCTACCGCCGGACCGGCTGTGGTTGCCTCTCAACCACCACCCTGTTCCTGCTCGCGGTGCTTCTGGTTGTGGTCATGATAACGGGTTCATGCATGAGAACCATGACCAGCAGCTCGCACGTTCAGACGGAGCAGGGCTTCGTGGACCTCGACCTCGATACCCAAACCGAGGCCAGTGCGCGCCAGAAGCTCGCCGCCGCAGACTGCATCGAGTCCTCTGAGTGGATCGATGACCAGGCCAACTGGATCGAGAACCAAGACACGGTCATCGCCAAGATGCGCACCTTCTACGAGAAGACGGGTGTGCAGCCGTACCTCATCATTGCGGACCAGGTCAACGGCTCAAAGGACTACACCGTGAGCGACGTCGAGCGCTATCTGCGCAACCGCTACGACGAGCTGTTCAACGACGACGGCCACCTCATCCTCTTCTTCTGCGAGGCATACGAGAACGAGTATGACCCCTATCTGCTGGTAGGCTCGAAGGCCGCGACGGTAGTGGACCAGAGCGCCGAGAACATCATCTACGAGGCCATCGATCGCTGGTACACCGACAGCAGCTTGAATGACGACGCCTACTTTGCCCGCATCTTCCTAGCCAGTGGCGACGCCATCATGAACGGCACCAACTTCTCCGAGTTTGACTAACTGTCGGTGCGCCTAGGGGGCTACCCCCTAGGCGCACCGACGTTGAGCGCGTCTCAACAGGTATGCTGTACACAAGCACATGCCAAGAAGGGAAGGGGTCACCATGCAGGAGTTCTATATCGACAGTGACGGCATCGCCATCCACGCAAAGCTCGAGATGCCCGAGGGCACGCCGGAGCGTTGCCCACTCTGCATCGTGCAGCACGGCCTGACCGGCCACATGGAGGAGGAGCACATCCTGGCGGTGTCGGCGGCGCTTCGCGAGGAGGGCGTGGCGACCCTGCGCGTGGAGATGTACGGCCATGGCAAGAGTGGCGGCACGTTTGCCAAGCACACGCTGCTCAAGTGGGTCGACAACATGCTCGACGTCATTGACTACGCCAAGGGCCTGCTCTTTGTGTCCGACCTCTACCTCTGCGGCCACAGCCAGGGCGGCTTCCTCACCATGATGATGGGAGCGCTTCGTCCCGACGACCTCAAGGCGCTCATCCCCATGTCACCCGCCATCGTCATCGTGGACAACGCCCGCGCAGGCGAGCTCTTTGGCATGAAGTTTGACCCGGTGCACGTGCCCGACCGCATCTACCTGGGTAACCCCAACCTCGCCGAGGGTGGCACCGAGGTCCCCAGCTTCTGCGGCGACTACTTCCGCATCGCGCAGCACATCGATGTCGACGACGTCATCGCCTCGTACCACGGGCCGGTGCTCTTGGTCCATGGCACCGAGGACATGGCCGTGCCCGTGCGCTACTCGATCGACGCCGCAGAGAAGTACGATAACGCCAAGCTCGTGCTCATCGAGAACGACGACCACAACTACCACGCCCACCTTGACCAGGTGTGCGTTGCCGTCCAAGACTTCGTCCGCTCCCTCGCCTAATAACCCATACAGGTGGGACAGGCAC
>DJXA01000166.1:8661-10824 GCA_002449555.1 Atopobiaceae bacterium UBA7016
GTGCCTGTCCCACCTGTATGGGTTTGGCTAACTAGCAAGAGGCGCTGCCGGTCTCCCGACAGCGCCTCCTCATCATGCTCTGTTAAAGAGCCTACTCCCAGCTGATGTCCGCGCCGTTGGTCTCGCAGACCTTCTTGTACCAGTCGAAGGAGTCCTTCTTCTCGCGGTGCAGGTCGCCGTTGCCGTCGTTGTCCTTGTCGACGTAGATGAAGCCGTAGCGCTTCTTCATCTCGCCGGTGGAGGCGGACACGAGGTCGATGCAGCCCCACATGGTATAGCCCATGAGGTCCACGCCGTCGTAGATGGCCTTGCCCATCTCCTCGATGTGCTTGCGCATGTAGTCAATGCGGTAGTCGTCGTGGAACTTGCCGTCCTCGGCCTTCTCGTCCACGGCACCAAGACCGTTCTCCACGATCATCAGCGGAATCTGGTAGCGGTCATAGACCTCCTCCAGATACCAGCGCAGACCCTGCGGGTCAATCTGCCAACCCCAGTCGCTCGCCTCGAGGTAGGGGTTCTTGACGCCACCAAAGACGTTGCCGCTCGCGGCAGCCACGTCCTTGTGGGTCGTAGCGGCACCGCTCATGTAGTACGAGAAGCTGTAGAAGTCCACGACGCCGTTGAGCAGGGTCTCCTCGTCACGGTCGTAGAGGTCCTCCATCATCTCGACGTCAACGCCGCGCTCGATCCAGAGGGCCTTTGCCCATGCAGGGTACTCGCCGCGTACGTGCATGTCGCCGCAGTAGAAGTTGTTCTCGCGCATGGCCTTGGTAGCAGCAAAGACGTCGGCGGGGTCGCAGGTGAAGGGATACGTGGCGTTGCCGGCAATCATGCAGCCAACCATGTTCTCGGGGTCGATGGCGTGAGCGATCTGTACGGCCTTGGCGCTGGCCACAAACTGGTTGTGCAGGCCATGGAACGTGCGGTTGATGTTGATCCAGCTGTTGTCGTTGCCGCCCGAGAAACCAAGCGTCCAGTCGTTGGGCGGCAGGATGCCCAGGCCGTAGACGTCGCCGAAGCCCGGCATCATAGCGCAGTTGATCTCGTTGAAGGTGAGCCAGTACTTGACCAGGCCCTTGTACTCGCGGAAGCACAGGTCGGCGTAGCGCACCCAGATGTCGATGATGGCGTCGTTGTCCCAGCCACCATACTTGTGGGAGAGCGCAAGCGGGAACTCGTAGTGAGACAGGGTCACGAGCGGCTCGATACCGTACTTGTGGCACTCCTCAAACACGCTGCGGTAGAAGTCGATGCCAGCCTGGCAGGGCTGTGCGTCATCACCGTTGGGGAAGATGCGGCTCATCTGGATGGACAGACGGAAGCACTTGAAGCCCATCTCGCCAAAGAGCGCGATGTCCTCCTTGTAGTGATGATAGAAGTCGATAGCCTCGTGGCTGGGGTAGTACGTGTCAGGACGAACGCCCTTGGGGGTCACGACGCGCGGCGTGTCGACCGTTCCACCCATGATGATGTCGGGAACCGAGAGGCCCTTGCCGTCAGCGTCGTAGCCGCCCTCAAACTGGTTGGCCGCCGTAGCGCCGCCCCACAGGAACCCCTCGGGAAACTTGTAATCTGCCATGTGCGCTCCTTCCCATTTTTGTTTGGTACCTACAGATTTCATGATGCAGGGCCATATGCGATTTGAGAAGCACGTATCGGCAGTCGTATAGGCACGGTCGATAAAAGCGCGCCACACATGGGACCACAAGGTCCGACCCTCTGGTCCACAAGCGGATCAGAGGGTCGGACCTTGTGGTCCCGGCTAGTGTGCCCTCCTGCGAAGCCAGAGGCCGAGGGTCAACGTGCAGACGCCCACCATAGCGAGAAGCGGCAGCAGGGGGTACCAGGCGCTGTCGCTCGTCTGGGGAAGCCTGCGCGCGGCTCCCGACGCGGGCGTGGGGGTCGGAGCCGGCTTGGGCGCCGGCGTCGGCTCGGGCGTCGGCGTGGGCGTGGGCTCAGGCGTCGGCGTAGGCTCGGGCTCCGGCGTGGGCGTCGGCTCGGGCGTTGGAGTCGGCTCGGGTTCGGGCTCCGTCTCCGCCGGGTACGCCGTCGAGCGGAAGTACATCGTCTCCGGCTCCGTCGCGTTGTTGCCCAGCGCGTACAGGTACCCGTCGCCGTAGACGGCCAGCGGGAAGTGAGCCATGTGGTAGCACGACGTGCGCG
>DJXA01000224.1 GCA_002449555.1 Atopobiaceae bacterium UBA7016
CGCAGACAAACTCCCACATGCGTACGATGGTATAGGGCGAGTCGCCACGCGGCGTCTCGAGGTGCCCGTACTCTATGCGATACCGTGCGCACTCGTCGATGCGGTCGCACACATACGGATACGGTTCGAAGTCTGCTTTAAACAAATCGCGCGTCATGTCTCTCCATCTTTCCAGACCGTCTTCGTCAGCCCATTGTACGGCCAACGCGGCGGCCAAGGCTCCGCCCACACGTCAAACACTCGCAACCCGCCCGCATCGTCAAACTGCCACCATAAATTGCTTTCATGTGAACACATTGCCGAAATAGCGCCTGGCCAATCCATAAAAACGCGTTGATGTGAACGGGATTAGAGCCTCGTGCCCTCTTTTACGTTCACATCAACGCGTTTTTATGGCAAAAGGGCCTCTTTCGAGACCCTTTTGTTCACATCAACGCGGTTTATGGCCACGCAACTACTCCTCGACGTAGAGCAGCTGCGCGTCGTACATGCGCGGGGCGTACGGCAGCGACACGTCCGTCTGGAACCAGGGGTTGCCCGCAACGCAGACGCGCTGGCCATCGTAGTCAAGCCAGAACGAGGCGGAGTCCTCAACGAAGTCCCACGCGGGCACGCTGCGACCGATGGCCATGTGGTCGGCGTCGCCCTCGCCAGGCGTTCCGTCCGCAAGCTCGCCCACCACGTGCACCGTCTCGCCCAGCTCGAGGATGACGTAAGTGGCCTCGCCCTCGGCATCGGCACCAAAGATCTCAACGGGCTTGTCCTCGTAGGCGCAGAGCTCCTCGCCCGTCATGACGTTCACGGTACCTACGAAGACCGACAGGCCTTCGTTCTCGGCGGCGGTGCGGGCCGCCTCGTGCTCGGCCTCAAGCGCAGCCGCCGCTTCCGCCTCAGCCTTTGCCGCAGCTTCTTCCTCGGCCTTCGCGGCAGCCTCGGCCTCGGTAGCAGCCTTGGCCCCCTCGTCCTCGGCGGCTTCTTCCGTTGCCTGTACCTCAGGCGCGGGCTCCTCGGTCTTTGCCGGGCCGCCGCACCCATACAGCGCGACGATCAGCCCCAGGGCAACCACAGCAGCAACGCTCGTCAACTTGGACATGGCACGCTCCCTCACAGTAGGTAGACGGTCTAGAAGTCCAGCTCCCACAGGCGGACGTCGCAGGCAGGGGCCTCAACCTTCACGCCGTAGGTCTTCGGATAGTAGCGCGTGGAGAACGTCAGCTCGCCGTCGTTCACGAAGACCTCGATCGAGCTCACGTCGCCCACGACGCGCACGTTGCGCAGCTCGTCAAGCGGCTCGAAGCGCGACACGCGGCCCGCGCCCACGCCCGACTTCTCGGTGTCGGCAAAGCGCATCTCGAAGCGCTCGCCATCCCACGTCAGGTGCAGGTCGTCAGCAATCGTGGTATCAAGCTTCTCTAGCGGAAGCTTTCCGTAGACCATCAGGTCGAAGCACTTGGCATCCTCGACGGTAAGTTCCTCAAAGCCACGGTGCAGCTCGCCGCGATAGTTCTCAAGCTCGCGGATGGGCCACTGCAGCACGCGGCCCCAGCGCGACGTCACCTCGCGCGGAACGGTGAAGCAATGCTGCCAGCCGCTCTCCAGCGTGAGGTTGGTGTAGGTCTTCTCGTCGGGCATGCCCATCCAGCCGATCAGCACGCGGCGGCCGTCGTTGGTCTCGAAGGTCTGCGGAGCATAGAAGTCAAAGCCCGCGTCCCACAGCGCGAAGCCGCTCAGCTGGCAGTCGCCCTGAACATCTCCCTGCAGGATGAAGTAGCCGCTCTGGTAGACGTTGCGACGGTCCCAGTCCTCGCCGCGCAAGCCCTGCGGCGAGACGGACAGCACCTTGACGACGCCGCCACGAGCCGTGTCGGCAAGCTCGAAGTAGTCCGGACACTCCCACATATAGCCAAACGGCTCGTCGGAGGTGATGCGGTTGACTAGCGTCCAGCTCTCCAGGTCCTTGGAGACGAACAGAATGACCTCGCCGGTGTCGTCCTTCTTGCGGGCACCCTGCACCATGTAGTACATGTCGCCTTCGCGCCACACCTTGGGGTCGCGAACGTGATTGGTGTCGTCGTCAGGATAGTCCTCGTTCTTCAGTACCGGCTTCTTGGGGCCAAAGTGCGCGCCGTCAGCACTGGAAACGTGCACGGTGTTGGCCTCGCGGCCGCTGTTGACGTAGTCATAGCCCTCGGAGTCCTCGAGCTTGACATTGCCGGTGTAGAAGACGTGCATGGTGCCGTCCTCCACGTAGGCGCTGCCGGAGTACACGCCGCCCACGTCAAAGGGCTGGTCGGGGTACAGCGCGGCGCCGTCGTAGTCCCAGCGCACCATGTCGTGGCTGGTGGAGTGGCCCCACATCTTGACGCCACCCTCGGGGTTGAACGGCGAGTACTGGAAGTAAGCGTGATAGGTGTCGCCCAGCTGGCTGAGGCCGTTGGGGTCGTTGAGCCAGCCCACGGGCGGGGTCAGGTGAAACGCCTGAGCGTAGGGCCCGAGGTCGGCGGTCTTCTCAAGTGCCTGGCGCAGGGCATCGAGGTCTTGCGCAAGCGGGTTAGCCATGTTGCTCTCCTTCGTGAAACGCGGACACACGTTAAAACCCATGATACCAGCTTGGGCATGGTACTCCCGAAAGGCACCAAACATCCGTAGGTATCACGCGCCTTCTGGCCCTACGGAAAGGGGCGCCTCCGAAGAAGCGCCCCTCGCGTAAAGCTTGCTTTGCCTCGGCCTTACTCGTCGCCGAAGGAGATGCCCATCAGGCGAGCCTGCTCGATGAGCTGGCAGTGCGGATCGAGGTACTTCAGCTTGCCGGCGACCTCGCTCATCGGGACGCGGACGATCTGGCGACCCTTGTCGGCCACCATGAAGCCAAACTCGCCCTCGAGGATGCCCTGGGCCGCCTCGACGCCGACCTGCGTCGCGAAGACGCGGTCGCGAGCGCACGGCTGGCCACCGCGCTGGGTGTGGCCCGGAATGGCAACGCGAATCTCACGGCCGGTGCG
>DJXA01000070.1:0-1582 GCA_002449555.1 Atopobiaceae bacterium UBA7016
CGTGAACCCCGCCTGCCCCACCAACGCCGAACCTGACATCGTGGTGGGGGAGTGTGCTGCGTGCGCGGCTGCCGGCAAGCACGGAGACCTGGTGGCCCACAAGAGCGAGCGGACGGGCAAGCGCTTTATCCGCTGCACCAACTACGACGAGTGCGGGACGAGCTATCCCTTGCCGCAGCGCGGCGAGCTGCACGCTACGGGCGAGACCTGCCCCGACTGCGGTGCGCCTATGGTGGAGGTCATCACGGCCCGTGGCCCGTGGAAGATCTGCGTCAACATGGACTGCCCCAGCAAGGAGAAGAAGGCGCCCGCGCGCGGTCGTGGCCGTGGGCGCAGCACGGGCAGGCGCACGACGAAGAAGTCCTAAGCCCGTTTGACCGTCTGGTGGGACGCGGGTTCGGAACCCTTGTCCCACGGGGGTACCAAGCAGGGAGTTGGTAGGAGAAGGAAAGGTGCGACATGGCAGGAACGTTTGTCACGTTTGAGGGAATTGACGGATGCGGCAAGACCACGCAGGTGGACCTGGTCGCGGCGGCGCTTGCCGAGAAGGGCGTGCGCGTCGTACGGCTGCGCGAGCCGGGCGGCACCGCCATCTCTGAGAAGATCCGCACCCTGCTGCTCGACCCGGCAAACATGGAGATGCGCCCCCAGGCCGAGCTCCTGCTGTATGAGGCCTCTCGCGCGCAGCTCGTCAGCCAGGTGATTCGCCCAGCGCTGGAGGCCGACGCCGTCGTGCTCTGTGACCGCTTCTTCGACTCCACCTTTGCCTATCAGGCCGGGGCGCGCGGCATTGACGAGGAGACGGTGCGCAAGGCCAATGAGCTGGGAAGCTGTGGCTGCGTGCCCGACCTCACGATCGTCTTTGACCTTGACCCGAGCGTCGCGTGGGGACGCGCCACGCGAAACGGCGCCGACCGTCTTGAGGCGGAGGGACTCTCCTTCCAGGAACGCGTGCGCGCAGGTTACCACCGCGCGGCAGAGCTCGAGCCAGAGCGCATCGCGCTGGTCGATGCCGACGGCATGATCGAGGAAGTCTTCGGGCGCGCGTGCGCCGCCCTCGCGCCGGTGCTTCCCCAGCTTGAGAACCTTGACGTGCAGGCATTCATGGAGCGCCAGGCTGACGTCGAGCGCGCCATGGCCGACATCGCCCAAGGGTTGGGAGATAACGACTAGCCATGCCCACCCGCGTACCACAAGCCCTCGCGTTTCTCTCGTCGCAGCCGCGCGTGCGTGACCTGCTGTCCACGGCTGTCACCGAGGGGCACCTGAGCCACGCCTATCTCTTTTTGGGGGCGCCCGGTTCGGGCAAGACCGAGACGGCGCGGGCGCTTGCCGAATGTGTGGTGTGCCCGCACGACGGCGACGGTACGTGTGACGAGTGCCTTCGGGTGAAGCACGGCACGCATCCTGATGTTAAGTTCCTGCAGCCGGCAAGCGCCACGGGATATCTGGTCGCCCAGGTGCGCGACCTCATCGCCGACGTCGCGCTCACGCCGGTGCGCAGCCATGTGAAGGTCTATGTGCTCGAGCAGGCCGAGACCCTGCGCGGCACGGCGGCAAACGCCCTGCTCAAGACCATCGA
>DJXA01000070.1:1740-2790 GCA_002449555.1 Atopobiaceae bacterium UBA7016
TGCCAGCAGGTGCCGTTCAGGGTGGTCTCGTCCGGCGCCGCCGAGCACTCGGTTGAGCTGGCAAGTGGCCTGGCCGGATCTGAGGCGCGCATCGCGCTTGCCGTGGCTGGCACGCCCGACCGCGCGGCGGAGTTTCTGGCCTCGCCAGAGCGCCGTCAGGTACGGCGTTTGATGGTGCGCGCCATCGGCCAGCTGGCTCGTGCCGACTCGTGGGACGTGCTCGTCAGCGCCCGCGAGCTGGTGGTCGCGGTCAAGGCTCCGCTGGCCTCGCTCAAGGACGCGCAGGAAGCCGCGGTGGGCGAGAGCGCGGACTTTCTTGCCGCATCTGCTATGAAGAAGATTGAGGACGCCAACAAGCGCGAACTCACGGCCCGAGAGCGTTCGGGTATGATGGAGGCGCTTGCCGCCGCGGAGTCGCTGCTTCGCGACGTGCTGCTGCGCTGCGAGGGAATCGACGAACCCATCGTCAACGAGGACGTCTCGGACGTGGTGGATCGCCTTGCTTCATCTACCTGCACAAAGGGCGCGCTCGATGCCCTTGGCGCCGTGCGTGGTGCAACGGACGACCTCGCGCATAACGTAACACCACAGCTGGTCCTCGAGACCATGCTTCTTTGTGTCAAGGAGGCACTCACATGCCCACCGTCATCCCGGTGAAGTTCAAATATGCCGCTCGTGACCTGTGGTTTGACCCGCAGGACACCGGCGCGGTAGAGGCTGACCACGTCATCTGCTCAACCGAGCGTGGCACCGAAATCGGCATCGTGACGGCAGATGCGCACGAGGTCTCCGACGAGGAGCAGCATGCCATCTGCGGCGACGCGGCGCTCAAGCCCGTCCTGCGCATCGCGACGGACGAGGACCTCGACCGTGCCGACCACCTGGCCGAGATGGGTGACGAGGCCATGCCGGTCTTCCGTCGCCTGGTGAGCCAGTCGGGCCTCGACATGAAGCCCGTGGGCGTGGAGTACCTCTTCGGCGGGGAGAAGGTGGTCTGCTACTTCTCGGCCGAGGAGCGCGTGGATTTCCGCCAGCTGGTGCGCGACGTGG
>DJXA01000042.1 GCA_002449555.1 Atopobiaceae bacterium UBA7016
CGGCATGGCGAGCATCGCCACGAAGATTCGCGAGAAGGGCCTGGTGCCCGGCATCTGGTTGGCTCCCTTCCTGGTTGAGAAGAAGAGTGCCGTGGCGGCCGCCCATCCCGAGTGGCTCCTGCGCGACGAGACGGGCGAGTTGGTGGCCGCCGGCGGCAACTGGAGCGGCGCCTGGGCGCTCGACACGCGCAACCCCGAGGTGCGCGAGCACATCAGGAACTTCATGAGCACGGTGACGCGCGAGTGGGGCTATCGCCTGCTGAAGCTCGACTTCCTCTTCGGCGCGTGTCTCGTGCCGCACGACGGCATGAACCGCGGCCAGCTTATGGCCGACGCACTGGACCTGCTGCGCGCGTCCGTGCCGGAAGACACGTGGTTTGACCTCTGCGGCGTTCCCTTGATGTCGGCGTTCGGGCGCACGGAGTATTGCCGCATCGGCTGCGATGTGAGCCTCGACTGGGACGGTGGCCCCATGTACATGCGCCTGCTGCACCGCGAGCGCGTGAGCTCGAAGCGCAGCATGGGCAACACGCTCGGTCGCGCGCATCTTGACGGCGTCGTCTTCAGGAACGACCCCGACGTGTTCTTCCTGCGTGACGACGTCGACCTGACCGAATCCGAGAAGCGGCAACTGTTGATGGCCGACGTGACGCTGGGTGGCATGCTCTTGACGTCGGACGGCGTCGAGGACTGGGACGAGGGCCAGCGAGCGCAGTTCGAAGAGGCCTTGAGGACCTTCGTCAACAGGCAACGCTAGAATGAATGGCATGTCGGTGGGGGACCGACATGCCTTTTTTAGGAAGGGAGTTACGGTATGTCCGGGTTTGATCAGGCGGTGGCGCGCACTCTGAGAGAGCGCTTTGACGCCGAGTTTGGCCTTGCCGAGTGGCGCGAGCCGTTCTTCGTGCAGGCGCCGGGACGCAGCGAGATTGCCGGCAACCATACCGACCATCAGGGTGGCTCGGTCATCGCGGCGGCGGTCGACCGCTATGTTCGCGGCGTCGTTGCGGCAAACGAAGACCAGGTCATCACCATCAAGAGCGAGGGGCACTCGACGAGCCAGATTCGTTGTGATGAGCTCGAGGCGCGCGAGGACGAGCGCAACACCTCGGTCTCTCTGGTGCGTGGCATGGCTGCACAGTTCGCTAAGCGCGGGTTTGTCCCGAAGGGCTTCGATGCCACGCTGACGTCTACCGTGGCTGCCGGTTCTGGCCTGTCAAGCTCGGCGGCCTTCGAGCTTGAGCTTGGCCAGGCCATGAACGTGCTGTGGGCCAAGGGCGTCCTGTCGCCTGAGGAGCTTGCCGTAATGGCACAGGCGGCGGAGCGCGAGTGGTTTGGCAAGCCGTGCGGCCTCATGGATCAGGCTGCCTCGGCGCTGGGCGGCATCCAGCATATGTCCTTCGCGGTGCCTGGCAAGATCGACGCCGAGCCCATCGATTTCGACTTTGCGGATGCGGGCTATGCGCTTTGCCTCTCCGCGGTTGGCTCGAGTCACGAGGACCTGACCGACGAGTACGCGGCCGTGCCTGCCGAAATGACGGAGATCGCGCACGCCCTGGGCGTGGAGCGGCTGGGCCAGACGCTTGAGGTTACCTTCGCCGAGGAGCTTCCCCTGCTGCGCGCTGAGTACGGTGACCGTGCCATCCTGCGTGCCATTCACTTCTTCCGTGAGGAGCGCTTGGTGGCGCGTCGTGCCGAGGCGCTTCGTGCGGGCAAGATGTACGACTTCCTGGGCCTGACGCGTATCTCGGGGGCAAGCTCTGCGATGTATTTGCAGAACGTCTCGGTGGCGGGCTCCGCTGAGCAGCCCGCGATGCTCGGCCTTGCCGTGGCTGACGAGATGCTGGGCACGCGTGGCGCCGCGCGCATCCACGGCGGCGGCTTTGGCGGCACCATCCAGGCGTTTGTTCCGAGCGAGCAGGCGAAGTCGTTCTGTTTGGGCATGGACTTCGTGTTTGGCGAGAGTTCCTGCCAAATCTATAACGTCGACCACGACGGCGCCCGTGCGTGGCGGCTCTAGGGGGAGCACGATGGGATACGATGCGACAAGGGCCTCCGAGGCGGCCTCGTGGTTTGTGGCCTATGCGCTTGAGCGGGGCATCATTGAGCCAGAGGACCAGGCGTGGGCCTTCAACCGGCTGCTCGAGGCGGTAGGGGCCTACGGGCCTGCGCCCGTTGAGGTCGCAGCCGATGCCTTTACGCTTGACACGGCGCTCGACGAGCTCGCGGAGGCGGGCGTGGCGTATGGCCAGGCCGAGGATACGGCGACGGGCCGCGATCGCCTTGCCATGCGTGCGGCTGCCGCCCTTATGCCTCGTCCGTCCGAGGTGGCGGCAAGCTTTGGTGCCCTGTGTCTGGCCGAGGGGCCGAAGGCAGCCACCGATTGGTTCTACCAGCTCTGTTGCGACGTCAACTATGTGCGTCGCTCCGCCATCGCCAAGAACCTTGAGTGGACGACGGACACTGCGTGGGGCTCGCTGGAGATTACCATCAACAAGTCCAAGCCCGAGAAGGACCCGCGCGACATCGCGGCGGCGGGTGCAGCCCCCGTGGGGGAGGCATACCCTGCCTGCCAGCTCTGCGTTGAGAACGAGGGCTACTCCGGAAGGCCCGCTGCGATCGCCGGTGGCCACCCCGCGCGCCAGAACCTGCGCATCGTCCCCATCGAGCTGGGAGGGGAGCGCTGGGGCTTCCAGTACAGCCCCTATGCCTACTTCGAGGAGCACTGTATCGCGATGAGTGCAGAGCACCGCCCCATGCACGTAGACCGTGCGGCTCTCGGCTTCCTGCTCGACTTCGTGGATCTGTTCCCGCACTACTTCATTGGCTCTAATGCCGACCTGCCCATCGTGGGTGGCTCCATCCTCTCGCATGACCACT
>DJXA01000250.1 GCA_002449555.1 Atopobiaceae bacterium UBA7016
GCTGCGCTTATGGGCAACTACGTATGCGCTTGACACGCTGTATGCCCTCTACTTCGCGCGAGACTACACGCGCAACGCACGGCTTTTGGAACGCGCCCTCGAGATGCAGGGGACGAGCGTGCGCTTGTCTGGTGACGGCACGGTAAGCATGGTCAACCCCGAGTTTCTTGAGGGCATGACCAACCGAGAGAGTCGTTGAGGAAGCTCAACACCCCATCCATCCAGTGATCGGCGTCTGCTCCGTGGGGCTTGACAAGGCCATGCCCACCGGTGGCAAAGGTCTTTGCGACATGTGGTATGCCGAGCTCCGAGAGCCGCGCGTCCATGAGCTCTAGGTTTTTGATGGGCGCAACATCGTCGTCTTCGCATTGCCATAGGTAGGTGGGTGGAAATCCAGGCCCGGCGTTATCAACAACAGACCAGTGGGCTAGCTGGCTTTGAGAGGGCTGCTGGCCGAACATGACGTCAATCATCTCGGCTGCAAAGAGATGGGCGTTTGGCACGGCAATGGTGCGCAGGTCAAGTACTGGATAGTTGAGGATTGCGGCCTTTGGACGGGGGAGGCCGAAGGCGCCCCAGCCGCAAGACTTGCACGCCATGAGTCCCGCCAGATGCGCTCCCGCCGAGAAACCCATCAATGCGTAAGAGGGCGATATGCACAGCTCTTGCGCACAATCAAGCACATGGCGCAGGGCTTGGGCAAGGTCTTCGAGCGGAGCCGGAGGGGCTGCATGCTCGCGCGTGCGATAGCTCAACACAAACGCGTTGTAGCCGGCCCTACTGAGGCGCGCCGCAGTAGGAAAGCCTTCGAGATACGAGCAAACGGAGTTGTAGCCGCCACCTGGTGCGACCATGACGAATGGCGCGTACGGCTTGCCGGGGAAGAACACGAGCTTGGTGTGTGAGCGTCCAGGGACTTCGTCAACCTCACGGGCAGTCCAGATCTCTCGGACGGTACGGGTGTCGGTCTGCGTAAGCTCGACAAGGCGCTCCAAGCCGTCGATGACCGCGTCGGCAATCGCGTCGCCCTGCTCCGAGCGCAAGAGCGAGAAGGGCTGGCTGTAGATTTGTTCGCGTGCGGTCGGTCGGCACTCCATGAGGTAGTCCGCGAGCGGACGCATCCCAGGCAGCTGTGCTACGTCTGCCAAGGTCATGTCATCAGTAATGCAAGCCATGTCCGGTCCTCATCATGCGAACGTTCTGCCAAGCCATTCGCAGGCGAGCTCGGCCCAATGGGCGAGGTGGGGGTCTACGTCTTCCGGCTTCTTTGCCGTAGCCTCAGTGGCAAGCGAGAGGCCATGGGTTCCGTCCTGGAACACGTGAAGCTCGCAGGGAATGTGCTCCTTGTTCAGCTTTGTGGCATACGCGATGGACTGCGTGGGCTCAAGTAAGCCGCCACCAAACGTGGTCCACACAAAGGTGGGAGGCGTGTCGCGGCCAATGTGGTCGGTGGGACTGATTTCATGCACAAGCTCGTCCGTGAGCTTGCGGTCTCCAAGAAGCGCACGGTTGACAGCCTCCTGGAAGGCCTCCATGCGTACGGCGCCACCTTTTCCAAGCACGGCCTCGAGGTCTGCCTCGTCATGCTCGATCATGCCGCCATTGCGGTAGTCGACGAGCGGATAGCAGAGTATGGCGGCGTTAGGACGTCGGTCATCCGCGCCTCCGTGAGCCTCGAAGAGCGGCGTGTTCCACAGGTTCTCGTACATGGCGCAAAGCCACCCGCCCGCCGAGAAGCCCAAGATAGCAATGCGATCCTGGTCAACGAGCCACTCTGTGGCATGAGAGCGAGTGAGGCGGACGGCATCGGCCAGGTCGAACAGTGCCTGCGGGTAGGCATCGGTGCCAGGGCTGCTGGCTGCAGTTGTGTAGGTGAGCACCGCGGCGTGGAAGCCCGCGCGGTTGAGCATTCGAGCGACCGGTGAGCCCTCGTTGGGGCTGCACCCTAAGAAGCCTCCTCCTGGGCACACGATGACCAAGGGCCTCGATGTTGCGGCAGATGCGTCTTTCACAAGAAAGGGTTTCAGGTTGACGAGGGGATTCTCTCCCAGGGGGATGCTTGTGCGTGCCATGATGATTACTCCTTAGTCCAGATGTCGTGATGTGCGTCCTTCCATGTGACGAGGGCTGCGAGTTCGCCTTGTACCACACTCGGGAAGGAACAGTTGATATAGAACTGGTCCTCAGGCTCGCCAAGCCTTACCTCGTCGTAGGAAGCTCCGTCTGGCGTGCGCCACTGTTTCTGCGGGGCACTGACGTTGTCCGTGACGGTGCGGATGAAGTGGCGGATGAGGCTTTTGGGAAGAAGGAAGCGGTTATGTGCGGTTGCCAGCATATCAAAGTCCATCTGCTCAACCTCGAGCAGTCGATCAAAGAGACCCAATACTGCGCTGACGCACCCGTCTGACTCGACGAAGAACCCGCGACGTGCGATAGCGTCACCAGCGATAAGCGTGCGCGTCTGATGGTCGAGCAGAGCCATGCTGCCCTCGGTATGGCCCGGTATGGAAACCGCGGTGAGGCATCGGTTGCCCAGCTGAAAGCGTTGGCCGTCAACAAGGGGCAGCACGCGAGCAGTTATGGGGCATCCGGGGAGGTAGCCCACGCCGTTGAGCCAGCGAAGGTCACGTTCGCTCATCATGACCTCGTCGAACTCGCTTGCGTTGCCCACGTGATCAAAGTGGC
>DJXA01000150.1:0-1467 GCA_002449555.1 Atopobiaceae bacterium UBA7016
CACGCATCGCTCTGGTACTGGCTGATACGCACGTACGCGGGGCGCGGGTCCGCCGCAAACTCCTGCAGGAAGCTCGCTAGCTCAACGTTGTCAGCGGGGCACACTACCGTCATGCCGGGGATGGTGCGCATGCACGCCAAGTCCTCGAGCGCCATGTGGCTTGCGCCAAGCGAGGCAGACTCGCAACCCGCCGACAGGCCCACCAGGACCACCGGCGACTCCATCATGCCCAGCATCACGCGAACTTGGTCGAGCACGCGCGAAGTAATGAACGTTGCATAAGACGGCGCCAGCACGTGGAAACCCTCGTTGGCGAGCGCCGCGGCAACCTCCACCTGGCTCTGCTCGGCAATGCCCACCTGCACAAAGGCCTGCGGGAGCGTCTCGCGCATCTCGTCAAGGTTGAGGCGCCTGCCATAGTCGGACACCACCACCGAGAGCAACTCGTCGCGCTCTGCGATGCGTGCCATGGTCTCGCCAAAGACCACCTTGGCGTCAAGTCCGCACAGGCGCAGTCCCTCACTCGTCACGGTCCAGCACCTCCTTGCGCGCCGCCTCAAGCTCGGCCACGGCACGACGATAGCCGTCCTCATCAAGGCAGCGGTCGTGCCACTTGACGTCGTTCTCGGCAAACGAGAGGCCCTTGCCCTTGATGGTGTGAGCCACCACCACGAGCGGCCGGTCAGAGCGGGTGGTGAGCACGTTGGCGAGCGCCGCAACATCGTGGCCGTCAACCTGCTGCACGTCAAAGCCGAAGGCAGCGAACTTGCCGGTCAGAGGGCCACTGTCAAGCACCTGAGATGTGGGGCCGTCCAGCTGCAGGCCGTTGGCGTCGATAACCACCATCAGCGAACCAAGGCGATTGTGGCCCGCGAAGGATGCAGCCTCCCACACGGAGCCCTCGTCGCACTCGCCATCTCCCATCACGCAGTAGATGCGCGAGGGCAGACCCTTGCGACGAGCCGCCAGCGCGAGGCCGGCCGCATAGCCCAGGCCCATGCCAAGACTTCCGCCGGAGAGCTCGATGCCGCGCGACGTATCGCGACGCGGCTGCTTGCCGATAACGGCTTCTGGGCCAAACACGCCCTTGGCGAGGTCATCCTCGCTGAGCAGGCCCGCTTGAAAGAGTGCGGGCCACAGGGCAAGCGACGCGTGTCCCTTGGAAAGCACGAGACGATCGCGCTCCTCCCACGGGGTGTCGTCAACGCCCGTCTTCATCACGGCGCCTAGCAGCACGGCCATGATTTCAGCGCAGGAAAGGCTTCCGCCCAGATGGAACGGCGTATCAGGATAGGAATGGGCAAACTCAATGACCTGACGGCGGATATCGAGCGCACGCAGGGCGAGGTCGGTATTGGAAAGGGCCGCGCCAGCGCGCACGCCGCTGTCCATTCTGCCGGTCTCTGTGGTTTCAGACGTCATGTAGGCCAACGCCCTCCCCCTGACGCTGCCAGTGATACTGCAAAA
>DJXA01000150.1:1617-3767 GCA_002449555.1 Atopobiaceae bacterium UBA7016
GCACCCCACACACGGAGAACACCCCACGTGGAGTGTCCGTGAATCTTGCCCGGGTGCGGTTGTTGACGTCTGGGGGCCGGTTCACAAGTAAGGGCCCCATTGCTGAGGCCCCAATTCACATGGTAGGGGCGGCGGGGTTCGAACCCGCACGCCTTTCGGCGGAAGATTTTAAGTCTCCTGCGTCTGCCAATTCCGCCACGCCCCCGTAGGTATTAGGGTAGCGCAAATCAGGCGAGAGCGGTGAGCGTGGGTATCCAACCCACAGGACTCTTCTCGCCCGCAACCGCAGCGGCAACCGTCAGCGCAAGGCCAAACAGAAGGTCGCTCTCACTCACCGTGAGGCGAGCGAAGCCAGTTGCGCGCAGAATCTCGGACACGGCCACGGCACCGCCCAGAATCACCGGCGCACGCTTGGGCTGCAAGCCCGCCACCTGCGCACGCTCGGCAACGCTCATGGCAGCAAGCTCGGCCTCCATGCGCTCAACGTCGGCAAGCGTCAGCTCGTGCAGGTGCACATAAGAAGAGTCGTACGGAACGAGTCTGGCATTGACAGCAACAAGACTTGTCACGGTTCCGCCGCAGGTCACCAGACACGTAGGCCGCATCCTTGCCTTGGCAATCAGCCCAGCCACCGGCTCAAACAGCATCGAGGCAAACTCGTGCGCCGCCGCAAGCTCATCGGCCGTGGGCACGCCGTCCGCATGCTCGGAAAGGAACCGCTCGGTCACGCGGCGGCACCCTACATCAATGGAGCGAACAAACGCCACGTCAAGGGCCCCGTCCTCCAGCTTGCCCAGCGCAAACTCGGTGGAGCCGCCGCCGTTGTCAGCAATCAGAACCGGCTGGCCCGGGAAGTCCTGCGCGATGCCCAGAAGCGTCAGCATGCCCTCGACCTCGCCCGGAATCACCTGCGCCTCAAGCCCGCGCGCCGCAAACTGCGCCAGAAGCTCGTCAGAGTTCTCGGCATCGCGCGCCGCACTTGTCATCGTGCAGCACATCACCGGCGCGCCGGCCGCACGGGCGGCCCCCAGGTACGCATCCACGCAGGTCAGCACGCGCTGCATCGCCGCATCGCAGATGTTGCCCGTGACGGTAAGGCCCTCGCCCAAGTCGACGATGGTGGACTGCTTCGCCAGGCGTACCACGCGCCCCGCTTCGACGTCCGCCACCGCAAGACGCGCCGTCACGGTACCAATGTCAATGCATGAAACGCGCTGCATCCGAGCCTCCTTCGAACGTCCTACTGCCAGCTGTCCCTGCTATAGAAGAACACCACGTCAAGCGCCTTGATGTACCAAGGCCGCGTGTCCTCAAGCTCGATATCTTCCAGAAGCCGGGCGAGCTCGTCATCCGGCAGGCCCTCGACCACCACGCCCGTCTCGTCCTCTTTGATCAGGCCGCGGCGCCGCGCCTCGTCCTCGATGCCCTCCTGCGACGTGAGCCGTTCTACGTCGTTCATCAGGGCTTCGTTCTGCTCGGCAAGCGCCGTGTAGTAGGCCTGCAGGTCTTGCCCGCTGCGCCACGCCACGTAGTAGTTGCGCGTGGGCCCATAGAGCATAGCGATGACCAGCACAACCACCACAACGGCAATGATCGGGCCCGGGTGGTTGCGCGCGACGTCGCCCAGGGCATCCGCGCGGCCACGCAGGTCAAACTTCGAGTTGCTGCGCTTGCGGGCCTTGGCCTCCTGCGCCTCGCGCCTCTTGCGGGCGGTACGCGTCTCAGCCACGCTACTCACATGCCTTTACCTGCGACGATGCATGCTCGCCGTCTTTGACCTGCTCCCACAGCACGTTAAGCTCTTCTGTGGAGTACGCCTCAAGGTCGCGCCCCTCGGCACGAGCCGCCCGTTCCATGGCAGACCAGCGCCTGCGGAACTTGCGGTTGGATGCCGCCAGTGCCTCCTCGGCATCGATGCCTTCGCGACGCGCGACGTTGACCAGCGCAAAAAGGATGTCGCCAAACTCCTCGGCAGCGGCCTCGCTCCCGCGCTCCTCGCGCTCAAACTCCGCGCGTTCCTCGGCCACCTTGTCCCAGATGTCTGCCACGGTCTCCCACTCAAAGCCCGCCTTCGCGGCGCGCTTGCTGATCTTCTGGCACTGCATGAGCGCCGGAAGCGAGATGGGCACCGAATCCAAGAGGCCCGGCTC
>DJXA01000172.1 GCA_002449555.1 Atopobiaceae bacterium UBA7016
TTGCATCAGTGATGTTCACGGCCTTCGCCGAGATGCTCGTGGTAACCGATCCGAAGATGCCCCAAGCGAGCAGCCCAGGACCAATGCCAGCACGGCGCCCAGCACCACTCAGACGCTGGGGCCGGTTACGCGCACATATCTGTCAAGGTCATCAGAGCTCTGCAGGCGGTTGCGCGCCTGCTCGTTGAAGATTGACGAGCTTGCGTCTGCCACGGATACGTCCGCTCATCGCAGTACAGTTAGAACAATGATGCTGCTGACGGAACGTTTCTGCGCCGCCCTACGCCACCATTTCCGCAACCGTATGCGACACTCGCTTTGAGGACGGCGATGTCCATGGCTTGCGCAATGTTGGAGACGCCGAGTTTGTGTACCTGTCAGTTACCGCTCCGCCCATCGACTTTGCCTATGCCTACCGGGGGCGCTGACGCAGTTTGCGATAATGAATGCAAGCGCATACAAGACTGACCTGAGGAGGGCAAGCATGGCAAACACCGACAACCTTGAGCTGTACTATCGCAACTTCTGCGGCTTCAGCCGAAAGGTGCTCGACTACATGGAGGAGCATGGCATCACCATGACCATGCATTGCCTGCAGACCGAGGAGGGCGCTGAGCAGCGCCTGGTTGAGCTGGGTGGAAAGGCGCAGGTACCCTGCCTCATCATTGACGGCAAGGCCCTGTACGAAAGCGACGACATCATCGCCTACCTGGCTGAAAACGTGGCGTAACGTGTGAGGCGGGGGCTGCCACACTTGCGACATCCGGGAGGTCTTGGGCGTCGCATCCGTGGCACCCCTGCCACGTTTGCGACATTTTGGAGGTCTTGGGCGTCGCAAATGCGGCGCCCCTGCCACGTTTGCGACACTTTCCGCGCCTCAGCCGTCGCATCCGTGGTGCCCCCACCACGCTTGCGACATTTGCTCAAAACCTAGCTCTGCGCAACCTCGTGCCAGCGCGCTGCCTTGGCGGGGTTGGCTGGCACGTCAGGCGTGCCCGTCTCGCACCAGTTGGCGAGCTCCTCCATCGCGGCACTGAACTCTGCGTCCGTCAGGCCCTGGCGGAAGGCCTCGAGCATGCCGTCACGGTCGGCCTGCGCAACATCCGCCGCACCGTTGTCCACCGCGCAGTCAAGCCAATACAGCGCAACGAGGTCGTTCTGCGGCACGCCGGCGCCATTGTTGTAAAGCTGGGCCAAGTAGTACGCCGCATACCCATCGTTGCTGAACTCCGCCGACGCACGGAAGACCTTTGCCGCCTCGGCGTAATTCCCCTGATTGAAGTGCGTCGCGCCTGCAGCAAAGAGGCCATTTCTGACCTCGGCCTTTTGGTCTTCCGCCTCGGGATATACCTTCAACACGAACATGACCATCGCGGCGTACAGCTCCGCCGGCGTCTTGCCCTCAAGGCCATCATTAACGTAGTCAAACAGGCACTTTCCGCAGAGCTTGCCGGCACGCTCATTACCTAGTAGCTCCGCCTGATGGAACAGCCGCGCCGCCTCGGCAAAGTTCTGCTTGACTCCCAACCCTCGCGCGTAAAAGCTGCCCAGGTTGTAGGCTGCCGTCTCGTTCTGCTCAAGCTTAAGCACGCTCGCATACGCATCGAAGGCCGACTCATAGTCGTTCGAGCGAAGCGCCACCTGGCCCAGCACGAGCAGCGAGCCCACGACCTCCTCTTGGGTCATCGGCTCCTCGTGGTCATGCTCGTGCTCGTGATGGTGGTGGTGATGTTGCTCTGACATGATGTCTTCTCCGTTATCGTAAGGAACCACAAAGGACAGTCCTTAGTGGTTCCTAGCCAGCATACTTGTAGGCCTTTTCAAGCAAGTCGCGGATCTCGTCATCGCTGACTGAGCCGTCGAGCAGCACGGTGACCCACTTGTTGCGGTTCATGTGCCATGCGGGCCTAAACCCCTCACGCACACGCAGCGACGAGATCAAGCGCGGGTTGAGCTGCACGTTGAGGATGTCAATCCGTCCGTCACCCGACACGTCAACCGAACTGCACCTGATGTTTTTCGTAGCTGCAAACCACTTAGCGTTGTCGGGCCGTGCAAAGACCACGATGCCCGGATCCTCCTTGAACGCCTTGGTTCCCTCGGCGCCGTACTGCCTGAAAAGATACTCGCGAATATCGTCAAGTTTCACGGTGACCTCCTGCCGTATGGCCCTGATACGACGAGCGAACCCACTCTGATCGCAGTCCACACCCTAACAACTTCTTAACAGGTTTTGTCGAAATCCCCAATGGAATCCTAACAGTACCCCTTCCTACAATAGCGGCTCAAAGGAGGTCACACCATGATAGACTTTGAAGGTAAGCGGCTGCGTCTGACCTATATAAACGGCCAAGGGTCAGTGGCGGAAACGGGCTCGTTCGTCAGGATGGAAGACCCGTTTTTGGTGATCATCAGCCACTTCAACCAAAAGCTCAAGTACATCAACCTCGCGTCCGTGAAGACGGTGGAGATTCTCGGGGAGACGCATGATGAACGGTAACGTCATCATCATCGGGGCCGGAAGAGTGGGGTCATCCATCGCAAGCCTGCTCAACGAGAAGAACTACAGCGTGACGGTCATCGACAAGAACAAAGACGCCCTGATGGATGTGGATGATTTCAGCGGCTACTTCGAGGTTGCCGACGCCAGCGATGTCGAGGTCCTGCAGCGAGTCGGCACCGATGCCGCCGACGCAGTGGTCATCTCGACAGAAGACGACGACACAAACATCTTCCTCACAGACATCTGCCACTTCATGTTTGGCGTGCCCAGGATATTCGTCCGCCTCGCAGACTCACGCAAGGAGAAGCTCTGCCGCTACCCTTCCGTTCGTGCCATCTGCCCCTTCTTGCTTTCTTTGGATGAGTTCCGCAGGGAGTTTGGGGAGTAAACCATGAGAATTGTCATCGCTGACGGCCTCCATGAGGCCGACTACCTCATTGGGCTGTTCAATACGAAGGGGAACAGCCTCATCGTCATCAACCGCGACGAGCAGGCCTGCCGCTACCTGTCTGAACGCAACAACATCCCCGTCATCCACCGCAGCCCCGTCAGGGAGGGCAACCTCCTTGCCGCAGGCGCGAAGGACGCCGACCTGTTCATCGCGCTCTCCCAGAGTGACGTGAGGAACTACGTGGCCTGCAAGACGGCCAAGCAGCTGCTCAAGGTGAAGCGCTGCATCGCCACGGTGGTCAACCCAAAGAACGTCTCCCTGCTGAAGAAGCTTGGCGTTGACGCCGTCTTTTGCGCGACGCACCTTCTAGGGGAGCAGATTCACACCTCGGCCTCCCTCGACAGCTTCATCAACTCCCTTTCCCTCGAGGACAACAAGATTCAGATTCTCGAGCTTCGCATCAAGGAGACGCACGAAGTCTGCGGGAAGGCACTTGAGCAGCTGAACCTTTCCGGTCTTGCCAGCGTAAGCTGCATCTACCGTCAAGACCACGGGATTATCCCCAACGGCAAGACGGTGCTGCAGGACGACGACAAGGTCCTTCTCGTCACCACGACGGAGTCACGCGAGCGCGTAACCGCCCTGTTCAGGAGAAAACGCGCATGAGACAGACGTATCGTGTGCTCCTTCAGTACCTCGGCATGTTTGTCGGGGTCATCGGAATCATCCAGCTGCTTCCCCTTGCCCTTTTGGTCTTCTATCCAGAAGAGATCAAGTGGATTTGCTGCTTCGCGATCCCAGGCATCCTCTCTATCGGCGTCAGCTATCTCGTCCACCTAATCTTCCCGTTCTCGCTCGATGAGCGGATCGAGACGCACTACTATTCGTTACTCGTCGTGTTCATCTGGATCACCGCGATCCTCATCAGCTCCGTGCCATGGCTCATCAAGGGTGACAT